>JBEGSV010000125.1:0-7965 GCA_041179685.1 Actinomycetota bacterium | reverse complement strand
ATACGGCATCACTCGTTGGCCTGACCCTGATCATCGCCTATATCTCTCTCGTCTTTGGTGAATTGGTTCCAAAGAAGTTGGCGCTCTTTCGCTCTGAACCGATAGCGATGTGGTCTGCCGGCTTTATTGATCTCATTGCAAATATCTTCCGCCCAGTGATCTGGCTACTTTCTAAATCAACCGATCTCGTTCTTCGCCTATTTGGCATCGATCCAAAGCAGGCGCGCGAACAGATGTCAGAAGAAGAGCTACTTGATCTCGTCACAGGACATGCAGCGTTGACTGATGAAGAGCGTGACATTGTTGAGGAAGTCTTTAACGCCTCCGAGCGTCAGGTTCACGAGCTCATGGTTCCTCGCACAGAGGTCGACTTCATCGATGGTTCGCTCACAATCTCAAAGGCAATGGCGCTCGCTTCCGAGAAATCACACTCACGTTATCCAGTAGTTCGTGGTTCATCAGATGAGGTCATTGGATTTATCCACGTCCGAGATCTCATCAACCCAGCTCTCGTAAATTCACAGGCGAAGATTCAAGAGCTCACCCGTAACATTATGTTCTTACCGGGTACGAAAGGCGTCTTACCTGCGCTTACTGAGATGCGCGCTCAACGTCAGCACCTTGCAATTGTTCTAGATGAATACGGTGGAACAGATGGCATCGTCACGATGGAAGATCTCGTCGAATGTCTTATTGGAGATATCAGAGACGAATACGATAACGATGAGCAGGACCTCTCTATCGAATCTCGAACAGGCGACTTTGAAGTTGATGGCCTTATGTCGCTGGAAGACCTGGCCGAACAATCTGGCGTAGATATTCCAGAAGGTCCGTACGAAACTATTAGCGGATATGTCATGCACTTCTTGGGCCGCATTCCTGTTGAGGGTGACCTGCTCAACGTCAATGGAATTCGAATTTCAGTCCTCTCCATGGAAGGCAAGCGCGTCGGGCGTTTATTGATTTCGCGTTCTTAAATACTTCTATGGATTAATCCAGGCGAAGTTGTAGCTAGTTCGTGCGAGAATGCGCCTATGAGCAAGAAGCGCGTCCTCTCAGGAATCCAGCCCACCAGCGATTCCTTCCACCTTGGCAATTATCTTGGTGCGGTTAAGCAGTGGGTCGAGCTTCAAGATGGCCATGATGCCTTCTATTGCATCGTTGATCTCCATGCGCTCACGGTTGAGACCGATCCTGCACTTCTGCGCAAGCGCACTTTAATGTCCGCGGCACAATTATTGGCGCTCGGAATTTCACCCGAAAAATCTACGCTCTTTGTTCAATCCCAAGTGCCGCAGCACAACCAGCTCGGTTGGATTATGGAGTGCATGACCGGATTCGGTGAAGCAAGCCGTATGACTCAATTTAAAGATAAGTCTTCGAAGGCGGGCGCTGATGCTGCCCGCGTCGGACTCTTCACATATCCAATGTTGATGGCTGCCGACATCTTGCTCTACCAAACACATCTTGTGCCGGTGGGCGAAGATCAGCGCCAACATATCGAGTTGACTCGAGATATTGCAGGACGATTTAACTCACGTTACGGCCAAACTTTCCAGATTCCAGAGGGCTTCATCCTCAAGCAAGGTGCCAAGATTTACGACATTCAAGACCCAACAGCGAAGATGAGTAAATCTTCAGGATCAGGCTCGGGACTCATCGATATTCTCGATGCCCCAGAGGTAAATCTCAAGAAATTTAAGAGCGCAGTAACAGATGCTGGGCGCGAAGTTAAATTCGATGCAGTTGAAAAACCAGGCATTAGCAATCTGCTCACCATTCACTCTGCTCTTTCTGGTTCTTCTATCGCCGATCTAGAGAACGAATTTGCTGGTAAAGGTTATGGAGATTTTAAATCTGCAATTGCAGAAGTTGTTGTTGAGTATTTCCGCCCAATTCGTTCCCATGCACTTGAATTATTAGAAGATGAGTCCCATCTCTTGAAGATATTGAATCAAGGTTCCGAGAAGGCGCGGGAAGTCGCCCAATCCACGCTCGATGCGACCTATAAGAATCTCGGTCTGGTTCTCTAATGAAACTCCGCGCTGTTATCGCTGCCGCACTTCTCTCGGTTTCAGCCCTAGTTGCAACTCCAGCATCTGCTGCCAATCTCACAATTGGAATCGCATACGACATTGGCGGGCGTGGCGATCGCTCATTTAATGATGCGGCCGCGGTCGGTTTAGATAAGGCGAAGAAGAAGTTCTCATTCACTGTTGAGCCCGTGATTACTGACGGAACAAGCGCCGATCGTGAACGTCGCGTGCGGGCGCTGATTGCTAAGAATTGCAATCCGATTATCGTTGTTGGCTCAGGCTACGCACCGACTATTCAGGCCTTAGCCGTCGAATTCCCCAATACTCAATTTGCGATTCTCAATGACGCCACCATAGATGCGCTGAACGTGACATCACTGATCTTCGCTGACACTCAAGGGGCGTACTTGGCGGGTTTTAGCGCAGCACTTGCCTCAAAGAGCGGCAAGGTGGCGATGATTGCCAATACCAATCAAGCTGATATCTACCAGAATGGTTTTCTCGCCGGCGTACTCGCCTCAAAGCGAACAGTCTCTTCGATGGTCAAGTATGTAAACGGTTCATCTGTGACCGCTGCAAAGCAGGCGATGGATGCTGGAGCAGATGTCATCTTTATGGCTCGCCCTGGTTCAAATTCAGAGGTCTTCACTTCGATCGTGGCTCGCAATATCTCAAAGGCGAAGGTAAAGAATTACAAAGCGGTAGGACTCATCACCATCGAGCCTGATCAATATGTAACAGTGACAAGTTCTACAAGAAAGTTTCTCTATGCCACTGTTGTAAAACATGTAGATAAAGCAATGTACGACGTCATTGAAAAGGCTGTTTCCGGAAAGCAGTATCTCGATGTACTCAACCCTGATGCCGGAATTTATGGCCATCGCTACACCGTGGTTGATGGCGGAATCACCTTCACTACATACCTCCCGGCGCTCACCGCCGCGACCGCTTCCATCAATAAGGTGGCTGCAACTGCGGCAAAAATTGCCGGCTAAAGAGCGGGTTACTAGGAATTCTTTAAAGTAAGGGTTGAGAGTTTTCCAATTTGTTACATGCCACGCCGGCAAATCCCTCTCTCTATTTAGGAATTAAAGGCCCAAAAAGATAGGCTCACCCCACACAGCCTTTAAGCCCATAACAGAGTTTGAAGGATCCGAATTTCAATCTCCTTGGAGGAACCCTTGAAGAAGACAACAAAGATTGTTGCAGCTTTCGCAGCTGCAGCTCTTGCTTTCGGTGTAGCACCTGCTGCAACCGCAGCAAATGCAACAAAGGCATGCCTTGCACTCGATACAGGTGGCGTAGATGACAAGTCATTTAACGCTTCAGCATGGGCTGGCGCAAACGCTGCTAAGAAGGCAAATGCAAACGTTTCAGTTTCATACCTTGCAGCAGCAACAGATGCTGACTACGCACCAAACATTAAGAAGCTTGTAGACAACGGCTGTGACATCATCATTGGTGTTGGCTTCCTTATCAACAGCGCAATCGTTGATGCAGCGAA
This sequence comes from Actinomycetota bacterium, assembly GCA_041179685.1. GTDB lineage: Bacteria > Actinomycetota > Actinomycetes > Nanopelagicales > Nanopelagicaceae > Planktophila. The sequence continues at coordinate 4,425 of JBEGSV010000125.1, read as the reverse complement.
GAAGAACCCATCAGTTAAGTTCGCAATTGTTGACCAGGATGGCGAAGACCACGGTGCAGATGGATCTGTCTACCCAGGTAAGAAGATCGCTAACCTCAAGCCACTTGAGTTCGCAACAAACGAGTCTGCATTCCAGGCTGGTTACCTTGCAGCTGGCGTTTCAAAGACCGGTAAGGTCGCAACATACGGTGGACTCAACATTCCACCTGTCACAATCTTCATGGACGGCTTTGCAAAGGGTGTTGCTCACTACAACGCTAAGAAGGGCAAGTCAGTTCAGGTCCTCGGTTGGGATACAAAGAAGGCTGACGGAACATTCGTTGGTGGCTTCTCAGATTCAGCTAAGGCACTTCAGATCTCTAAGAACTTCGAGCAGCAGGGTGCAGATGTAATCTTCCCAGTTGCTGGTGGTCTTGGTGGCGCAACAGCAGGTAACTCAATTGCTTCAAAGAAGTCAGTTGTTATCTGGGTTGATACCGATGGATTCGTAGCTGCACCACAGTACAAGAAGGTACTTCTTACTTCTGTAGTTAAGGGTGTCGATACATCTGTTAAGGGTGTAATCCTTGACGTAGCAAACAACAAGTTCTCATCAACAGGTTACGTAGGTACCCTCAAGAATGGTGGAACAAAGCTTGCTCCGTACCACGATCTCATCCGCATGGTTCCTTCAGCGCTTCGCTCTGAGGTAACTAAGCTCGGTACAGATATTTCAAACAAGAAGGTTTCAGTTAAGTAATTAACTAAAACATTCCGACAAAACGGAGCCAGCGAATTCGCTGGCTCCGTTTTGCTTTCCCTTTTTATTACCCTTTTACTTTGTGGAAAGGGGCATTAACGAGTAGATTTACGCACATGTCCCTCGAATTGCGCGGCATCACAAAGCGCTTTGGTGCACTCACCGCTAATGACTCTATCGACCTCAAAGTTGAATCCGGAGAGATTCACGCGATCCTTGGAGAAAATGGCGCCGGTAAATCCACGCTGATGAATATCGTCTATGGCCTGCTCTCACCAGATGAAGGCACAATCTCAGTCGACGATAAAGTAATTGATATTCAATCGCCACTAGATGCGCTTGCTGCAGGTATCGGCATGGTCCATCAGCACTTTATGTTGATTCCTGTCTTTACCGTTGCCGAGAACATTGTTCTAGGGCATGAGAAGGTGAAGGGGCTAGGATTTCTCGACTTAGCGACCGCTCGCGAAGAAATCAAGCGTGTCTCTGCTGAGTTTAACTTTGACGTCGATCCTGATGCTCTCGTCGAAGATCTACCGGTTGGAATCCAACAGCGAGTAGAAATCATTCGCGCCCTTATTTACGATGCAAAGGTTTTGATTCTTGATGAGCCGACTGCGGTATTGACTCCGCAAGAGACCGATGAGCTCCTTCGCAATATGAAGAAGTTGCGCGATCAAGGAACTGCGATTGTCTTCATTACTCATAAGCTGCGTGAGGTTAAGGAAGCGGCAGATAAGATCACAATTATTAGACGAGGTGCGGTTGTAGGCACTGCTTCGCCATCTGCCAGCCAAGAGGAACTCGCTTCGCTGATGGTGGGTCGCCCTGTCTCACTCGATGTTGATAAAGCGGCGCCACAGCTCGGCAAGGTGATGTTGAAAGTTGAGAACCTCAATATTCACGATCACACTGGCCGTACCCTGGTCAAAGACATCTCCTTCGAACTTCATGCAGGCGAGGTTCTCGCAGTTGCCGGCGTTCAAGGCAACGGACAATCAGAGCTCGCAGAGGCAATTGTTGGTCTACAAGAGCATATTGAAGGCCGCATAACGCTCGATGGTGAGACGATCAAGGTAGGCAAAGTTCGCGACGCCCTCCATGCAGGTATCGCCTTTATCCCTGAATCACGTGAGCAAGATGGGCTCATTTCATCATTTAGCATCGAAGAGAATCTCATTCTTGATCTCCATGATCTACCTCCCTTCGCGAAGGGTCCAGTTATCTCCCAGAGCGCTGTTGCAGAGAATGCAACTAAGCGAGTTGTTGAGTTTGATATTCGAGCACAATCACCAAAAGATCCTGCTTCATCACTCTCCGGTGGAAATAAGCAGAAGGTAGTTCTGGCTCGCGAGCTATCGCGTCCCGTAAAGCTGGTAGTTGCATCGCAGCCAACACGAGGGCTTGATGTTGGCTCTATTGAATTCGTCCACGAGCGAATGATTGCTGAGCGCGATTCTGGAAGAGGAGTTCTCCTCTTTAGTACCGAACTTGATGAGGTAATTGCTCTCGCCGATCGCATCGCAGTGATGTATCGCGGAGAATTTATTGCAATCGTTCCGGCAGATACTTCGCGAGAAGAACTCGGTCTCTTGATGGCGGGAGTAAAGAAATGAAGAAATTCCTCAAGAAGATCACACTTCCAGCCCTGGCATTCTCCATGGCGCTCTTCGTCAGTGGATTGCTCGTGGCCTTCTCTGATTCAAAGGTCCTTGCACTCAAGTCATCTCCACTTTCGATGATTTCAAAGGCCTTTTCAACTGCTGGCAACGCCTACTGGGCGCTCTTCCGTGGGTCCATCTTCGATCCAGAACTTGCCAAGGCAAGTTTCATTGAAGGTTTCTATCCACTTTCAGAGACGATCGTTGCTGCATCACCTCTCATTCTTACCGGCCTCTCAGTTGCACTTGCATTTAAGGCTGGGCTCTTCAATATCGGAGCGCAAGGACAATTTATCGCCGGCGCAATCGGCGCTAGCTATGTGGGATTCCACTTCGAGCTTCCAGTTGTTATTCACACCATCGCCGCAATCGCTGCCGCACTTTTGTGCGCAGGTCTCTACGGTGGATTTGTTGGCCTCTTAAAGGCACGAACTGGCGCACATGAAGTAATCGTCACAATCATGCTCAACTATGTTGCTGGATATTTCTTGCTCTGGATTTTGAGCACTGGACCTTTCTTGCGCCCAGGTCGTCAAGATCCACTTGCACCAGAGGTACAGATGTCTTCACGTTTGCCACACCTCTTCGGCTCAGAGCTTCGAGCAAACTTAGGTTTCTTTATCGCTCTCCTTGCAGCAGTTGGCGTTTGGTGGCTCCTCAATCGCAGCACCTGGGGATTTAAATTCCGTGCAGTCGGTGCAAATGCAGCTGCTTCAAAGACCGCTGGAATCTCTGTCGGTCGCTCAACAACGACAGTAATGTTTATCGCAGGTGCCCTGGCAGGTCTCGGTGGCGCTGTTCAAATTCTTGGATCAGAGCCAGCGCTCACCGCTGGTGTAGGTGGCACCTTTGGATTCGATGCGATCACCGTTGCCCTCCTTGGACGCGGAACACCGATCGGAACAGTTTTTGCCGCACTTCTCTTCGGTGCTTTGCGCGCCGGTGGTCTAACAATGCAGGCAAGTACAGAGACACCACTCGACCTCATTCTCGTAATTCAGGCGCTTGTGGTTCTCTTTATTGCAGCGCCAGCGCTAATTAAGGCGATCTTTAGATTGAAGAGCGTTGACGAAGGACAAGCTCTCGCTTCGAAGGGATGGAACGGCTAATGACAACCCAAGAAGTTCGTACGCTCTCTGCGCCAGAACGTCGACGTCGCCGCGGAATTATCACTATGGGAGCCTTAGGACTCTTTGCCCTTATTGTCTTTGCAATTCTTCCCAAGGAAGGCCAGCCAGTTACCTACAGCTTTGTCTTGGGTGATGAGTGGATCCTCATTAAAGAGTGGATCGTTAATTCGACCTCTGCAAGCTTGGGATTTGCAATCGCATCCCTCCTTGCGGTGGCGTTAGCCACCTTCCAATTTAGAGCAGGGAAGACAGTTCGCCTCGCGAGTGCGATCTTTGCAATCTCTTTCTTAATGTCATTCCTCAGCTGGGCTGCGGCTGGAAAGTTCATTCCATTTACCGGATTACTCCAGGGTGGACTTCTGCTTTCAGTTCCATTGATATTCGGCGCAATGGCTGGCGTTCTCTCAGAGCGTTCAGGCGTTATCAATATTGCAATCGAAGGCCAGCTCCTCGCTGGCGCCTTTGTTTCAGGAGTGTTGGCTTCATTGCTCCATAACAACTGGTGGGGACTTCTCTTTGCACCTATCGCCGGTGCGCTCATCTCACTTCTACTCGCAGTCTTTGCCATCAAGTATGGAATCGATCAAGTCGTTCTTGGATTCGTCCTCAACGTTCTGGTTATTGGTCTCACTAGCTTCCTCTATAAGAAGTTACTGATCCCTTACCAATCAGAGTGGAACTCGGCGATCGCATTTAACCCAATCAATATTCCAATTCTTTCCAAGATTCCAGTAATTGGGCCAATTCTCTTTAGCCAGAGCATCATCGTTTATTTGATGTATGTAGTAGTCGCTTTTATCCACGTTGCGCTCTTCAAGAGCAAGTGGGGTCTACGTACTCGCTCTGTGGGAGAGAACCCAACTGCTGCAGAATCTGTTGGCATTGATGTCAACAA
>JBEGSV010000124.1:0-3875 GCA_041179685.1 Actinomycetota bacterium | reverse complement strand
ACACCAAGTACTGGACCTGCGAGAGTCTCAGCATGAATTACTTCAAGAACATCCTCGAGCGTCAATGGTTCGAAGTAAAGTCGATCGCTTGTGTCGTAATCCGTAGAGACTGTTTCTGGGTTGCAATTGATCATGATCGTTTCATAATCAGCTTCTCGAAGAGTAAATGCCGCATGCACACATGAATAATCAAATTCGATTCCCTGACCGATGCGGTTAGGTCCAGAACCTAAAATGATTACCGCAGGCTTTGTGCGAGGACGAACTTCACTCTCTTCCTCATAGCTCGAATAGTGATACGGGGTATGGGCTTCAAACTCTGCTGCACATGTATCGACTGTCTTGTAAACCGGATGAAGATCGAGATGGTGACGTGCTTTACGTACATCTTCCTCAGTCAAACCACGTAGCTCTGCAATTTGTCGATCTGAGAACCCAAAGGATTTAGCGAACTTCAGTGAATCGAAGGTCATCTCACCGGGTTGAGCAATCTCTCTTGCGGCTTCATTGATATCCAGCAGCTGCTTGAGGTACCAACGATCGATCTTGGTCGATGCAAATACATCTTCGATATCCGCTCCAGCCCAAAGCGCGCGATGAACCTGCTGTAAGCGATATTCCGTAGGCATCTTCATCGCTTCAAGGAGCTCTCCTATATTGATAGAAGAGATATCGGAAGGGAAGGCGAAAATCGCCTCTTTCCGCTCAAGCGAACGAAGCGCTTTCATCAGCGCTTCCGGGAATGAACGGCCGATAGCCATTGCCTCGCCGACTGACTTCATCGTTGTTGTCAGTCGCGGATCAGCATCAGCAAATTTTTCAAAAGCGAAACGTGGCGCCTTTACAACGATGTAATCAAGAGTTGGTTCAAATGAGGCAGGAGTTACCTGAGTGATGTCGTTCTTAATTTCATCAAGTGTGTAACCGATCGCAAGCTTGGTGGCAATCTTGGCAATCGGAAATCCGGTCGCTTTCGAAGCCAGGGCCGAGGAGCGAGAGACCCGAGGATTCATCTCAATCACAATGATGCGGCCATTATCCGGATTAACTGCAAATTGGATATTGCATCCTCCGGTATCGACTCCAACCTCGCGAATGATATCTATCGATAGGTTGCGTAACTTTTGATATTCAACATCAGTTAAGGTCAGTGCCGGGGCGACTGTAATCGAATCTCCTGTGTGAACGCCCATGGGATCGATATTTTCGATGGAGCAGACAATCACCACGTTATCTACCCGATCACGCATAACCTCGAGCTCATACTCTTTCCAACCAATGATTGATTCTTCAATAAGAACCTCTGAAGTTGGTGAGTGTCGGAGACCTGCACCGGCTATCTGTCGCAGCGCATCTTCATCATGAGCGATTCCAGATCCCAAGCCACCCATTGTGAATGATGGACGAATCACACATGGGTAGTTGAGGACATCAGCAGCCGCTAAAACTTCTTCCATCGTATGGCAGATAATCGATTGAGCAGACTCTCCCCCAACCTTTTCAACAATGCCTCTAAATAATTCGCGGTTCTCTCCGCGCTGGATTGCATCAACATCGGCGCCAATGAGGCGAACATTGTGTCGAGCAAGGATTCCTGCTTCAAACATTCCAATCGCAGCATTAAGGGCTGTCTGTCCGCCGAGGGTCGCCAGTACGGCATCAGGCTTCTCTTTAATAATGATTCGTTCAATAAACTCAGGAGTAATCGGCTCGATGTAGGTTGCATCTGCAAACTCTGGATCAGTCATGATTGTCGCTGGGTTTGAATTTACAAGGATGACTCGAATTCCTTCGGCCTTCAATACTCTGCATGCTTGCGTACCCGAGTAATCAAATTCGCAGGCCTGGCCGATAACAATTGGTCCAGAGCCGATTACGAGAACACTCTTAATTGAACTATCTAGCGCCATTATGCGTTGACCGCCTTTCGTGGGTATTTCTCCATGAGGGCGAGGAAGCGATCAAAGAGGTAGCTCGCATCATGTGGCCCGGCCGCGGCCTCTGGGTGGTACTGGACGCTAAATGCACCGCGTTCGAGAAGCTCGAGCCCCTCTACGACTCCATCATTGAGACATATGTGCGTTACCTGTCCAGGACCAAAGACGGTTGAGAAAATTGAATCTGTTGGAGCCTTCAGTGCAAAACCGTGGTTGTGAGCGGTGATTTCAACCTTGCCGGTCTTTCGATCTAGCACGGGCTGATTGATTCCACGATGACCGAATTGAAGTTTGTATGTATCAAAACCAAGTGCACGTCCAAGAATCTGATGGCCGAAGCAGATACCAAAGATCGGAATCTCTTCAATCAGAAGATCGCGAACCAATGCCACGGTATCTGTCATGGTAGATGGATCTCCGGGACCATTTGAGAGGAAGATCCCATCTGGCTTATAGGCAAGAATCTCTTCGAGCGTTGAGTTATAGGGAAGCACGTGCACTTCAATGCCACGCTCGGCCATATTTCGTGGCGTTGCCGCTTTGATGCCAAGATCGAGAGCGACAACGGTGAACTTCCTCTCTCCAATTGCAGGAACTAAATATGGAACCTCGGTGGAGACATCACCACATAGATAGGAGCCGGTCATCGGGCTTTGTTTACGAACTTCAATAACCATCTCTTCACGAGTTAATTCGGTATCAGAGAAGATACCAACGCGCATGGCACCACGATCGCGAAGATGCCTTGTGATCGCTCGGGTATCGACACCAGAGATGCCAACAACTCCTTGCTTAATGAGCTCAGCCTCTAAATCTGATGTACTTCGCCAATTGCTGGTAATGGTGGACGGGTTGCGCACAACGAATCCAGCCACCCAGATCTTGGATGATTCGTTATCTTCTAGGTTCACTCCTGTATTGCCAATATGCGGCGCGGTCATAACGACGACCTGACGATGGTAGGAGGGATCGGTGAGAGTCTCTTGGTAGCCAGTCATACCTGTTTGAAAAACTGCTTCACCGAAGGTCTTTCCAAGAGCGCCCCAAGAGCGCCCCTCAAAAATTCGTCCATCATCGAGGACTAGGTATGCCTTACTCATGTGATCCCGACCTAACTTCGTCCTTATGTGTGAGGGTTCCATTAAATACAGTTGCGACCACTGTTCCCTGGAAATCCATGCCGTGGAAGGGTGTGTTCTTGCTCTTAGAGGCCAATAAGGCTCGATCCACGCGCAAGCGACCATCTGGATTGACGACTGCAATGTGGGCAGGCTCACCTACCGCCAATCTCCGGCCATGGTTCCGATATCCAGCAATTGCCGCTGGAGCTGAACTCATCACCTCAATAGCTCTCTCCCACGATATAAGTCCAGGCGCAATTAAAGTTGTGCAGAGAATTGGAAAAGCAGTTTCTAGACCGACCATTCCGAAAGCTGCGCTCTGCCATTCGCACTCTTTGCTCTCAACGGGATGTGGCGCATGATCAGTACCAATGATGTCAATCGTTCCATCAATGACACCTTTGCGGAGAGCATCCACATCGCTCTGCGTGCGAAGTGGCGGATTAACCTTATAAATCGGGTCATAACTTGTCGCTGACTCATCAGTAAGAAGCAAATGGTGAGGAGTCACCTCAGCTGTCACCTTCATCCCTTGTGACTTTGCCCAACGGATAATCTCTACTCCACCCGCAGTGGTCACATGGCAGATATGTAGACGAGCTCCGACCATATTGGCCAGCAAGATATCTCTGGCAATGATTGACTCCTCAGCAACGGCGGGCCACCCTTTGAGCCCGAGGGTAGAAGCGACGATTCCCTCATTCATCTGAGCATCTTCAGTAAGCCTTGGATCTTGGGCGTGCTGAGCGATAACACCATCAAACTGCTTCACATATTCGAGCGCACGACGCATCATCAAAGGATCTGAGACACAATT
>JBEGSV010000123.1:0-3711 GCA_041179685.1 Actinomycetota bacterium | reverse complement strand
GGAAGTCTCCTAATGGAACAATCCGCAACATCCTCGGTGGCGTAATCTTCCGTGAACCAATCATCATCTCAAACGTTCCACGTTTGGTTCCACACTGGACTCAGCCAATCGTTATCGGTCGCCACGCATTTGGCGATCAATACCGCGCTACAGATTTCAAGGTTCCTGGTCCAGGAAAGCTCACTCTCACATATGTTCCAGAAGATGGCTCAGCTCCAATCGAGCACGAGGTCTACAACTTTGATTCATCTGGCGTAGCTCTCGCGATGTATAACGTGGATAAATCAATCTACGACTTCGCTCGTGCATCACTGAACTATGGACTTCTCCGTAAGTTCCCGGTCTATCTCTCAACAAAGAACACAATCCTTAAGGCGTATGACGGTCGCTTTAAAGATATTTTCGAAGAGGTTTACCAGGCAGAGTTCAAGGCGCAGTTTGAAGCTGCAGGTATCTGGTACGAGCACCGCCTCATCGATGACATGGTTGCCATGTCACTTCGCATGGAGGGCGGCTACGTCTGGGCATGTAAGAACTATGACGGAGACGTTCAATCTGACACAGTCGCACAGGGTTACGGCTCACTCGGTTTGATGACATCTGTTCTTATGACACCAGATGGAAAGGTCTGCGAGTCAGAGGCTGCTCACGGAACAGTGACACGTCACTACCGTGATCACCAAGCTGGTAAGGAGACATCAACAAACCCAATCGCATCTATCTTCGCTTGGACACAGGGCTTAGCTCACCGTGCAAAGCTCGACAACAATGCCGAGCTCGCAAAGTTTGCAAAGACTCTCGAAGCAGTCTGTATTCAGACAGTCGAAGAAGGCAAGATGACTAAGGATCTCTCACTTCTGATTGCACCTGATGCTCCGTATCAGACAACACAGCAGTTCCTCTCATCAATCGATGAGAACCTCAAGAAGGCAATGGCTTAAAGCGCTTGCGCTTCTAAGCTGTTCAAATAGCTTAAAGCAATTGCTATGAACCAGAACCATGGCGTTCTCGCGCTTGTAGGTTCAGGTGAATATTTACCAGTAATGCAGGAGTTCGAAACCGGACTCCTGCATTCTGCATTTGCACGAGGAAAGAAGAATAGTTTCGTTCAGATACCAACGGCGTCATCACATGAAGGCGAGGATCGCCGGATTTTCTGGAAGCGACGCGGGCTAGAACAAGCAGAGCGCATAGGTTGTGAGGCGGTCTACCTTCCCATCTACGAGCGCGAGGATGCCTTCAATCCAGAACATATCGAAGCGATTAAAGGTGCAGGTTTGATCTACTTCTCTGGGGGCGATCCTCATCGAATTGCAGATGTCTTTAGCGGCTCTCCACTCTGGGATGCAATTGTTGAAGAGTGGGGAACTGGTTCATCGCTCGCTGGATGTTCTGCAGGTGCAATGGCATTTGGTGGCACCATCATGGGCATTCGAAAGTCATCTCATAGCCACGGACTCAATCTCTTGCCCGATATCGAGGTAATTCCTCACTATGACAAGATGCTGGGGTGGCTTCCCGATCGTGTTGCCTCATTTATAGCGCGCGGGGGAGCAGATACGACTTTGATTGGCATCGATGAAAATACCGCGCTCTATCACGACGGTGAATGGAAGTTCACTGGTGCGGGCAAAGTGCATGTATTACGCGGGGTTCTAGAAATAACGCAATAGCCTTAACCTTCTTCCATGGATATCGAAAAGATGTTAAAGCACATGGCATGGGCTAACCGAGAGATTCTTGGCAAGGTTGCCGAAATGCCCGATGCCGCCCTCGACTCATATCTACTCAATCCTGAGTGGACGGTGCGAGAGATAACGCGCCACATAGCAAGCTCTGCAACCTGGTACGGCTGGCGCTTACTTGATAAGACTCACTTCACAGATGAAGATAGGGCGGCTTGGCAGCGAAAGTTAAATCTAACAGAAGTGCAGCCAGCAACTGCAAAAGATGTTTTGATTTCAATTGCCTACCTCAAAGATGCCGATGCAGAACTCTTGGCAGCATCACGACTTCCAGAAGGCGATACAGAACGCGAATGGAATGGCGAGATTATCGTTCGTAAGCGCTCAACTATCATCTCTCAAGCAATCCATCACGCTACCGAGCACCGTGCCCAACTCGTTGCTGCGCTAGAAGTTCGCGGTTATTCGGGTATCAATCTCGACGATTACGATCTCTGGAACTTCGCCGACACAATTGGAGAATAAGTAAAGCCCCGCCGGATAACCGACGGGGCTTTACCTTTCTAATCTTTAGTTAATACGTGCACCTGTTGCTGCATCAAAGAGATGAACAGCGTTAGCTACGTTAGAAACTGTGATTGTGTCGCCTGGCTTTGGTGGGTTCTTTGGATCCCAACGCACGATGACCTGAGCGCCTTCATCTGTTGAGTTAGCGAACTGAACACCTGAATCAGCTGGCTTTCCATAGACAAATGCATCTGAACCAAGCTCTTCAACAACCTCAACAAGAACATGGAAGCCTGTTGATGCTGGTGTCCAGCCCTCTGGTCGGATTCCGACGATCACTGATGAACCAGCTGATGCAGGAACATCGATATTGAGATCACCCATCTGAGCCTTGCCACCTGAGACAGGTGCAACGAGAAGGTTCATTGCAGGAGATCCGATAAAGCCTGCAACGAATGCATTTGCTGGCTTATCGTAAAGATTACGTGGTGTATCTACCTGCTGGAGGAGACCATCCTTAAGAACTGCAACGCGATCGCCCATTGTCATCGCTTCGACCTGGTCGTGAGTTACATAAACTGTTGTGATTCCGAGGCGGCGCTGAAGCGCTGCGATCTGGGTACGAGTTGCAACGCGAAGCTTTGCATCGAGGTTAGATAAAGGCTCATCCATCAAGAAGACCTGTGGTTCGCGAACGATCGCACGACCCATTGCAACGCGCTGACGCTGACCACCTGAGAGTGCCTTTGGCTTACGCTCGAGGTATGCCTCAAGATCGAGAAGCTTTGCTGCCTCGCGGACGCGCTTATCGCGCTCTGCCTTATCGACGCCAGCGATCTTGAGCGCGAAGCCCATGTTCTCTGCAACTGTCATGTGTGGGTACAACGCATATGACTGGAAGACCATCGCAATATCGCGATCCTTAGGAGCAACGTTTGTAACGTCGCGGTCGCCGATAAGAATACGTCCACCATCGATCTCCTCAAGGCCGGCCAACATACGAAGTGATGTTGACTTACCGCAACCTGATGGACCAACAAGAACCAAGAACTCGCCATCTGCGACGGTGAGGTTGAGCTTGTCTACAGCAGGAGTGGTTGTGCCTGGGTAGATGCGTGATGCATTTTCGAATACAACTGATGCCATTTTTTCTTCCTTATCCGGGCAGGTACGTGCCCGACGTTCCGAGGGTAAGGCGTTGGTCGGTTGACCAACGGGGCAAGGTTATCCGTGAGTAGACCGAGGGGGAAGAGGCTCGCTACACTTCTCACACTATGGACCCTGCGCCGACCGGCTCGATTTTCGCTCCAATCGCCCTTGTAATCTCCCTGATCCTTCTCGGCGCCCTCTTTGTCGCTGCCGAAATTGCGCTGATCTCACTCCGTGAATCCCAGGTGCGACAGGTTGCCTTGCGTGGTCGCCGTGGCGCCAAGGTGGCAAAGCTCCACTCCAACCCCAACCGCCTCCTTGCCGCAGTACAGGTAGGAGTAACCCTTTCTGGGTTTCTCTCAGCCGCCCT
>JBEGSV010000122.1:0-6400 GCA_041179685.1 Actinomycetota bacterium | reverse complement strand
ATTTTACGCGTGTCGACGAAAGCGCCGACGCAACCTTTCAGAAGGTTTAACTTTTCGGAAAGTTTGAGGACGTAAATGTCAGTAGAACAAAACGGAGTATCACGTCGTACCCTCATTAAGGGTGCTGCATTGGGTGGTATCGGAATCGCAGGAGGCGCAACAGTGCTCTCTTCATGCGGTTCAAAGGCATCAGGACCAATGTCATTCGGCGCGCGTACAGTTGACGAATCTCCAACAAAGCAGCTCAAGGGTCTTGTAGCTGCATACGAGAAGAAGTCAGGCAACAAAGTTACATACAACGCAACAGAATCAAATGCGTTCCAGAACAACCTCTCACAGTATCTCCAGGGAACTCCTGACGATGCTTTCCAGTGGATGGCCGGATACCGCATGCAGTTCTTCGCTGAGCAGGGACTTCTCGAGGACATCTCAGATGTCTGGAAGGATATTGAAGATCAGTACGACAACTCATACAAGATCGCTTCAACAGGTCTTGATGGCAAGCAGTACTTCGTTCCACAGTCTTGGTACCCATGGGGTCTTCACTACCGCAAGTCAATGGTGAAGGAGCTCGGTCTTGATCCAGAGAACATCGGTAACTTCGATGACATGATCAAGATGTTCGAAGCGATGAAGAAGAAGGGTCTTGTTGGATTTGCAGCTGGCGATAAGGGCGGCTGGGAAGCAATGGGAACATTCGACATCATCAACGCTCGTGTAAACGGCTACCAGTTCCACGTTGACCTTCTTGCTGGTCGCGAAAAGTGGACAGATCAGCGCGTTATCGACGTCTTCAAGCAGTGGGAACTCCTACTTCCATACACAAATAAGAACGTTCTTGACCTCGAGTGGGATGGCGCTATGCAGCTCCTCCTACAGAAGAAGGCTGGAACAACTCTTATGGGTTCATGGTTCGGCGGAAACTTCAAGGAGAAGTCACAGGAAGATTACGACGATCTATGGATCGTTCCATTCCCAGAAATCAACCCAGAGCACGGCGTTGACACAATCGATGCACCTATCGATGGTTTCTGCGTAGCTGCTAACGGTGGAAACACCGAAGTTGGTAAGGACTTCATCAAGTTCGCTGGTGATAAGGAAGGAATGCAGGCAATGCTTGATTCCGGTATCCCAATGACATCTGCTAACAAGAACCAGGACACATCAACATACGATGCATTCCAGAAGCAGCAGTTGAACGTCATGTCTCAGGCTAAGTACATCACTCAGTTCTTGGATCGTGACACACGTCCAGACTTCGCTGGTCCAGTTGTTGGTCCTGCAATCCAGTCTTGGTACAAGAACCCTAAGGATGTCAACAAGATTGTTGATTCTCTTCAGGCACAATGGGAAGCACTTCCAGCTCTCTAATTCTTAATAACTGAGATTAATTTCTCAACTGGTTAATTAAGCAGTAATTAGAGATAAGGTAAAGGTATGAAATCGACGGCGACTAACTCAGACACTTCTAAAGTTAGTCGCCGTCGAGCCTTTTCCCCCAAGGATCGATTAACGCTCGGCGTCTTCATCGGAGTCCCAACTGCGCTCCACGTAATACTTGTCTGGATTCCAGCGATCTCAACGATTGCACTTTCATTTACATTCTGGACCGGCATCCACCTCGACGATATCCGTTGGGCTGGCTTTGCCAACTATCACAATATCTTTTTCTCGACCCCAGTCTTCTGGGATGCTTTAAAAAATAACGTGGTCTGGCTTGCATGGTTCGGCTTGATTGCAACTCCACTCGGAGTCTTGCTCGCCTACCAAATCGATCGCCAGATTCGTGGTCATGCTTTCTTCCAGACCGCTTATTACATTCCAGTGGTTCTCTCACTAGCTGTTACCGGAATCATCTGGAACTTTATGTTGCGCCCAGATGGCTTTATCAACGGTATCTTGGGCAAAGACATCACCAACCCGATCTCCTTCTTCGGCGATGATCGCTGGAACCTCTATGTCATTTTAACTATGGCCTCATGGCGCCATATCGGCTACATCATGCTGCTCTATTTAGCTGGCCTCAAGGCTGTTGATCCAGCTCTCCGTGAAGCAGCCGCCCTTGACGGCGCCACTGAGTGGGAGACATTTAAGAAGATCATTCTTCCAACGATGCGCCCGGTCAACATCATCGTCCTTGTTATTACAATGATCGAATCACTTCGCGCATTCGACATTGTTTACATTATTTATGGAACATCAGGAGCACAGGTACCAATCCTTGGCACCCTGGTCTTCCAGAACATCTCAGGCGAAGGACAGTCGATGAAGGGCGCAGCATATGCAACCCTTCTCTTTATCCTCTCTATTGGGCCGATCATCGCTTATCTGCGACAGACCTTTAAAGAGGATGTGAAGTAATGTCTACTATCGTCGTCAATAAGGAATACCGCGATCGTCAGAAGCGTAAAGACACTGCGATCTCAATCTTTATCGGTATCTTCGCACTCGCATGGGTCTTCCCTTTAGTGTGGACGCTTTACTCTTCACTTCGTCCTTACATTGATCTTCAAGCAAATGGCGTCTTCTCTGTCCCAGAGACCCTCAATCTTGAAAACTATTTCAATGCAATTCGTCGAATGAATTTGCCGCTCTACTTCACCAACACTGCAATCATCACAATCCCTGCCGTCTTCTTGACTCTCTTTCTGGGATCACTGATGGCATTCGTTGTCTCACGTTATTCATTTAAGACCAACGTCGCACTCCTGCTCTTCTTTACAGCAGGTAACTTGCTCCCAGGTCAGTTGATCTTTATCCCGCTCTTCAAGATGTATATCGCAATCGGTGATGCCGTCGGCAATCGTCGAGTTTTATACGATTCACATTGGGGCATCATCCTTATCCACGTTGCATTCCAGATGGGCTTCGCGACATTCGTTCTTAGCTCTTATATGAAGACGATTCCAAAAGAGATTTCAGAGTCAGCGATGATTGATGGAGCTTCCGTCTTCACTCACTACTTCAACATCATCCTGCCGCTCTTGCGCCCAGCGCTAGCTTCATTGACAGTCTTGATGACCACCTGGATCTATAACGACTTCTTCTGGGCGCTCGTCCTGACCTCATCAGATAACAAACGACCGATTACATCGGGTCTGGGGCGCCTCACAGGTGAGTTTGTGACCGATTACAACCTCTTGGCGGCCGGTGCGATGATTGCGGCGTTGCCGACCCTCATCGTCTTCTTCCTCCTCCGTAAGCAGTTCGTCTCAGGCTTGACCCTCGGCTCAACCAAGGGCTAATTGGCCTCGCAGCCAATTTTTACTTTCCTGCCCTAACGCTTAGACTGCCTCCTCTACCACTGCCCCCCTAGCTCAGTCGGTAGAGCGTTTCCATGGTAAGGAAAAGGTCACCGGTTCGATTCCGGTGGGGGGCTCGCAGTACAGTTCGGTAAAACTTAATAGAAGTAACCAGCAATGGGTGCCAAAGGCCGAAGGCCATATGGCATTGATTGACTAGGGCGGGGTAGCTCAGCTTGGTAGAGCAAGCGGCTCATAATCGCTGTGTCGTGGGTTCAAATCCCGCCTCCGCTACAAGGTAATCAGACGGCATTTTGCCCAGAACAGTGAGCTCAGGTAGCCTGAGCCCACCAATCACGAAGGAGTAACACCATGGCAAGTAAGAGCGCGGACGTACGTCCAAAGATCACCATGGCATGCGTGGATTGCAAAGAGCGTAACTACATTACAAAGAAGAACCGTCGCAACGATCCAGACCGTATGGAACTCAAGAAGTTCTGTCCACGTTGCAAGTCTTCAACTCTTCACCGCGAAACCCGATAATGATCAGCCCGGATTCAATCGGGCGTACCTTTCCTGGTACAGAGTCAATCACAATTTCTCAATCTGAAATCGATGCTTTCTGCGCCGTAGTCGGCGAATCAAATACTTCAATCGCACCACCAACATTTTCAATTCGAATCTCACTTGAGCAATCTGAGGCAATCCTGACTAGCCCAGGGGTGGGAATCAAATGGGATCGCCTTGTTCATGGCGACCAGAAGTTCGATATCAAACGCCCCATCAAAGCTGGCGATGTTGTTACCTGCGCTTCAACAATCGAGAGCGCTCGCGTTGTCGCTGGAAATGAAATCATCTCTGTTCGATCAGATATATCAGCCGGTGAAGAACTACTCATCTCTTCATGGTCAACGTTGGTGATTCGCGCATGATCAAAGATCAAGTTTTAGAAGAGAAAGTCTTCTTCGTTAATCGCGCACTTCTAAAGCAGTATGCCGATGCCAGTGGAGACCAGAACCCCATTCATCAAGATGAGGCATTTGCTAAGTCTGTAGGGCTTCCCGATGTGATCGCCCATGGAATGTTAACCCTGGCACTTGTCGGCAAGTATGTTTCAGAGATCGCCGGTGGATCTGCCAATGTGCTCGAACTTGGCGGTCGATTCACAAAGCCCGTCATTGTTCCTGCAGATGTAGATGTTGATCTCACTGTCTCGGCAACAGTTACTGAAGTTGAAGAAGGCAAGATCTCACTCTCGCTAACAGCGACCTCCGCCGGTGTAAAGGTCTTAGGAATGGCGAAAGCGGTCATCGCATCATGAGCGCTCCGCAAGAAGTACATGATTTAGCTATCGCTCGCCAAGCAGCAAGAGCCGAGAGAAACTTTGCACTCTCCGATACCTTGCGCGATGAGATTGCTGCAAAAGGTTTTGAAGTTGTCGATGTTACTGGCGGATACGAATTACGCGCCAAGAAGCGCTATCCCGTCTACGAATCCACACGAGATATCCGCCCTATAAATTCAGGCAAATACGCAATCACTGTTGCAATGATTATCGATGGCTTTCATGAAGATGCAATCGAGACTCTCAAAAGTATTAAAGCCAATAGCGCAGATTGTGCAATCACTATGTTGGTTCTTGGCGAAGCCGGTGCTCTAGCGGATCATCTCGATGCGCGCACATCCCTGGTAGTTGTCACAGAGAATTTCGGCTGGGGTGAAAATGCCAACGCGCTACTTCGCAACGTCACGAGCGAATTTATTGTCATTATGGATCCATCTACACGTTTTACCGGTGATGCAATTGCGCCGGTTCTTGCTGAACTTCAAAAGCGCGAATATGTAGCAGTTGGTTGGCGCGGTGGATTGGTCAACCTGGAAGACGAATGGCGCAGTATCGACGATAAGGGCGCTGGCGAAGTCGATGTCCTCTTTAGTTACTTTATTGCAATGCATCGTGAAGATGCTTTAGCTACTCGAGGCTTTAGCAATCGCGCCGTCTTCTATCGCAATGCAGATATCGAATTCTCATTGACTTTACGTCACTCCAATGGGCGCCTTCTTCAAATGGATCTTCCACTCGAGCAAGACCGCCACCATGGCTATCACGATTCAGATCCTGAATACCGCGACGCCCAATCCAAGAAGAATTACGACCGAATCCTTGAACGCTTCCGAGGTAAGACAGCGATTCTTAGCCCTCGCAGGTAGCCTTCTCTCATGACCGATCTCCACAAGTACACATCACTGCGTGTGGGTGGTCCAGCAAAGCGCATCGTCAATGTTTCGACCGAAGATGAAATCATCGCCGCTATAGAAGCTGCAGGCAGCTCGCCAGTTCTCATTATCGGCGGTGGAAGCAATCTCTTGATCTCTGATAATGGCTTCGATGGCACAGTTATTCATATCGCTAATAACCAAGCAGAGTCTGAGGTTGATGCCTGTAGCGGCGCCACTCTGACAATTGGAGCTGGCGAGAACTGGGATGACTTCGTTGCCACAACGATTTCACGAGGCTTCGCTGGTCTTGAAACCTTGAGCGGAATTCCTGGCACTGTAGGTGCTGCACCTATCCAAAATATTGGCGCCTATGGCCACGAGGTATCTGAATTTATTACCCGGGTTCGTACCTATGATCGCGATACAAAATTAATCAAAACCTTTACCAATGCCGAGTGTGAATTCGAGTATCGCAATTCAATCTTTAAGCGCACACCTGGTCGTTACATAGTCCTTTCAGTTCAATTCCAGATCCGCAGTGGTGAAATCTCAACACCGATTACATATGCCGAACTCGCAAAGAAGCTTGGAATCGAAGTAGGGGAGAAGGCTCCAGTTATTGATACCCGCAGAGCGGTATTAGAGCTGCGTGCAGCAAAGGGAATGTTGCTTAATCCCGAAGATAGAGATTCATGGTCTGCCGGATCATTTTTCACCAACCCCATCGTCACATCAGAAGTTGCAGCAACTCTTCCTGAAGGTGCGCCAAAGTGGCCAACAGCAGATGGACGGGTAAAGACAAGTGCAGCCTGGCTAATTGAGCACTCAGGAATCGATAAAGGTCAGTCACTTGGTGGTGCACGCGTCAGCACTAAGCATGTACTGGCGCTCACGAATTCGGGAGATGCGACAGCCGAGGATCTCGTTCAACTAGCCCG
>JBEGSV010000121.1:0-6435 GCA_041179685.1 Actinomycetota bacterium | reverse complement strand
GCCAGTAGGCCTCACAGAAGTAGAACTCAGAGAGCGCCGACTGCCAGAGTAAGAATCCGCCGAGGCGCTGCTCCCCTGAGGTTCGAATCAAGAGATCTGGATCAGGTTGGCCGGCGGTATAGAGGTGGCGAGAGATTGAATCGGCATCGAGTGCAGCTGCCGCCTCAGTCAGGGTGTGGCCGGCCTCTGCTTGATCTGCCAAATAGCCTTTCACCGCATCAACGATCTCGCGACGTCCGCCGTAGCCGACGGCAACATTGACCTGCAACTTGCTCTCGGCACAACCAGGCAAGTTTGAGAGCTTGGTAGCGAGCGCCTCTGGCAGAACATCGAGGGCGCCAACTGCTTTAATACTCCACCGTTTGCGCGCTGCAAGGTCATCGACGATTTCGCTAATGACATCGATTAAGGCGGTGACCTCTTCTGGGCTCCGCTTGAAGTTATCGGTAGAGAGCATCCAGAGAGTGACTACCTCGACCCGAGTCTCTTCACACCAATCGAGGAGATCAACAATCTTGCCCGCACCGCGCTTATGGCCGAAAGGGTCAGTGGGATCAGGGTTCTGCTTCGCCCAACGACGGTTTCCATCGAGAGTCACGCCAACATGGCGAGGTGTCTTCGTGAAGTCAAGATCCTTGATAATCCGCCACTCATAAAAGGGGTAGAGGAGCGATTTAATCTGACTACGAATACTTCTGAACAATTTTCCGCTCGGCGATAAAGGAGGCGACCGGGATAGTGCCGGCAGCGACTAGAGCGAGGATCAGGAGAAAAGACATTCGCTTCTGAACTGCGAGCTGGAGGACGGTCAAGATATAGACAATATAGAAGTACCCATGGGCGATGGGAATGAAGATAAATGGATTGCCCTCATCAAAGGCATCGAAGGCGTACTTGGCAATCATGTAGATAACGAGGAGGACCAAGTTAACGCCACAGAGAATGGCCATGATACGAAAGCGAGCGAGCGCAGATGCTGAGAATGAGGTTTTCATGCCCCAACTCTAACTGGCGAGGAGTTCCTCGTCATCGATTTCGCGACGCTTATAGAAAGGCGCCCAGAGAACAAGGGCGGCCATAAACCACCACACCACTACATAGGAGATGTGCTGCCAGTAATAGCCCGGAACATCTGCTTTGGGGAGAGATATATCGATGCGGGTGCGCTCAATCTCTCCATCGCGCAGCACCTCGGAGGTGGCTGCGATAAAGCCGTCGAAGAGCTGCAGATCAACCGAGGAGGTGAGGAGGCTGCTATCGACCCGAGATATCTGCGATGAGGTATTTGCGGCGCGATCTTCAAATTGGCTCGGCAATATCACTCCAGTGAGTTCGACCTTATTCGACATCGCAATGGTGGGCTCGGTTAACCGTTCGCTCCAGAGGCCGCGAACAACCAAGATTGCAGAGGTGGGATCAACCTGAAGAAGAGCTACCTCCCAATCAGCGATGCTGCCATCGGCCGCCTTCTGGTTTGGTGCTTTAAATGTTGCAATGTAATTTCCGGTTGCTGCCACGCTCTTATCAAATGATTCAACCGGCAGAGAACCTTCAGAAGAGGTGAGATCGGTGAGATCGTAAATGCGCTGATCTTGAAGCGGCGCACTTTTTTCAGAGGCCGAGAGCTCTTGCGCTCGATCAAGTTGCCAGAATCCGAGGCTGACAAATATTGCCGCAAGTCCGAGAACAACGATTGCGGCGGCGAACTTCTTAATTTTCGTTCTGATCCTCGGTCTTGTTGAGACGGTTATAGCGCTTATAGAAGCTACGTAAAAGAAGTGCGGTCGCGCTGACAAGAACGATCATTGTCAGTGAACCGGCTATACCCATATCAACATCTTTATTCATGAGAGAATCATCCCATGTCTTCAGATGGCTCTCAATCCGACCCTCAATTAAGCGCTGGGCAAGAACCATTTGATTTCAACGACCGTTATGGGATTCGCAAGCAGCGCGCTTGGGTGCCTTATGCCCTCTCATTTCTCATCATCGGTTCAGCTTGGACAATCTGGGCTGGGCTACATCAGGCAGAGCCTCGAATTAGTTATTCGCTCGTTGCATTTAATAATGAAGATCCACGTAATACAGAGATCCGTTACATCGTTACACGGCGAGATCCATCGCAACCTGCAATCTGTTCTATCGCAGCTCGTGATTTCTATAAGACGATTGTCGGTCAGATCGAAGACCGCGTTCCCGCCTCGAAAGGGCCAATCGAGCGAACTGTGACCATTCCTTCTCGCGCAGATGCGGTCAATGCAGGCGTAATCAGCTGTTATATCGATTAGTACCTCCTCCACCCCTTACTAGTATCCTTCTCCGTTATGAGCGCACAACAAACTTGGTTAACTCAAGAAGCGGCAGATCGTCTCGCCGCTGAACTGGCACACCTCGAAGGTGAAGGCCGTAAAGAGATCACAGCGAAGATTGAGGCTGCCCGCGCCGAAGGTGATTTAAAGGAGAACGGCGGCTATCACGCAGCACGCGATGAGCAAGGCAAGATGGAGGCTCGTATCCGCCAACTCAAGCAGATGCTTGAGAATGCTCATATCGGAACTCCACCTGCAAGTGCAGATGGAAAGGTCGGCGCAGGCATGGTTGTCACCGCGCTGATTGCCGGCGATGAGAGCAAGTTCCTTTTGGGCTCACGTGAAATCGCATCTGGTGATCTCGATGTCTATTCTGAGAAATCACCATTGGGCGCTGCAGTGCTTGGCGCTGAAATTGGCTCAACAGTTTCATACACCGCACCTAACGGTCGTGAGATTAAGGTTGAAATCAAAGCAGCCGAGTTCTTCGCTTAATAACAGCTGCCCTTAATGTCTGCGTCGCACCCAACTTTCCCGGCATATTCTTTTGAAGATGCTTCGCGCGAAGTATCAACATCTTCTATTAAATATGGAGATGAGGCTGATCAAGTGCTCGAGTTCTACGGGCATGGCCGCTCTGATAAACCGACCCTCGTTTTAATTCATGGCGGTTATTGGCGCAATCTCTTTGATCGCGAACATATGCGCCCTCTCGCTGTGGCTTTGGCAAAGTTGGAATTCAACGTAGTTCTCCCTGAGTTTCGCCGAGTTGCGGGAGATCCCGATACGACACTGCGAGATTTAGCATTTGCGCTCTCAACCCTAGAAGATCAGAAGCTCATAGTGATCGGATATTCGAGTGGGGGCCACTTGGCTTTATTACTCGCCGATAAGTTTCCTTCGATCACAAAGGTCATCGGCTTAGCGCCAGTAACCGACTTAGTTGAAAGTCAGCGACTTGAACTAGGACGTGGGGCAGTTCTTGAATGGCTTGGCCAGGATGCAGAGCATCGCCCAGAGTTAGATCCTGCGCTGCGACCACCCATTAAGGCAGAGACCCTCTTTATCCACGGCAACCTTGATGAGCGCGTTCCACTTCATCTTTCACAGAGGTATGTCGAAGTAATGAAGGGCCATGGCAAGGCAATAACGCTTGAGGTGCTACCTGGAACATCTCACTTTGAGATGATGAATATCCCAAGCAGCACCTTTGACGCGGTTCTACGCGCTATCAACTAATACGAATTAGTTTGAGGCGTTGCGATAACGACGAAGGCTCAATGGAATGAAGATCGCCATGATGATGACGATATAGATCAGAGATGTCGTCAATGGATGCTCACTTGGGAATGATCCAGCGGTAGCTCCAAATTGATTCTCTAACCCAAAGAGTTCGCGGCATGCAGCCACCATCGTTGAGACTGGATTCCACTCGGCGAAGTATTGAAGAGCGCGTGGCATTCCTGTTGTTGGGGCAAAGGCATTAGAGAGGAAGGTCAGCGGGAAAGTGACGATAAAGCTGACGTTCTGCACTACCCGGGCATCAGATGCCGATAGTCCAACGAGTGCGCCAACCCATGAGAGCGCGTAGCCGAAGAGAAGTAGGAATAAGAAGCCGAGTGCAACGTTTCCTGCGCCTCCACTTGGGCGCCATCCCACTGCATAACCTGCGATGCCCATTACGGCGAGAACAACAATGTTGAGTAGTGAATCACCTAAGGTGCGACCGACAACGAGTGCTGATTGCGAAATTGGTAGCGATCTAAAGCGATCGATTAAACCTTTCTTCATATCTTCTGCGAGACCAGAGGCTGTTCCAGCCAAGGTAAAGGCAACGGTCTGGACAAAGATTCCCGGCATCAATAGTTGAACATATCCACCTGGTTGTCCGGTATCGATTGAGCCACCAAAGACATAGCGAAAGAGAAGTACAAACATCACCGGCTGAATGGTCGAGAAGATCAGGACCTCAGGTACGCGAGTGAGAAGACGCAATTGGCGTTGAGTAATGACTAGCGTGTCTTGGAAAGCGCTCACTTGGCTTCCTCCTTGGCTTCTGCTGAATGTCCGGTGAGAGATAGGAAAACGTCATCGAGAGATGGGCGCTTGAGCCCAATATCTAGTGGATGAATGCCTGCTTCGTCGAGTGATTTGAGAACATCGAGAAGTGCCTTTGATCCAGTTGATACCGGAGCCGAGATCTGGCGAATTCCTTCATCAAAGGATGGCTTGATTCCTGCAACCGCCGTTACGATCTCAAGAGTACGGGCTACATGCTGGCTTTCAACGACAACTTCAAGTCGCTCGCCACCGACCTGCTTCTTCAAAGCATCAGAGGTGCCGCGAGCAATAACCTTGCCGGTATCAATAACTGCGATCTCATCTGCAAGCTGATCGGCCTCTTCAAGATACTGAGTTGTTAGTAGCAGGGTGACGCCCTCTTTTACTAAATCTTCAATGACTCCCCACATATCTTGGCGACCACGTGGGTCAAGGCCTGTTGTTGGCTCATCAAGGAAGAGAACCTTTGGCTTCACAATCAGAGATGCTGCAAGGTCTAGGCGACGACGCATTCCACCTGAATAAGTTTTAATGGGACGTGTAGCTGCCTCAGTTAATCCAAAACGTTCTAGTAACTCATTGGCACGGATTACCGAGTTCTTCTTTCCTAAATGATAAAGCTGACCAAACATCACTAGGTTGTCATAACCGGTGAGAATTTCATCTACCGCTGCATATTGACCTGACAGTCCGATAACTTCGCGAACCTTCTCTGGATTTTTAATGACATCGATTCCTGCAACAGTTGCTCGACCTGAATCCGGTCGCAACAGCGTTGACAAGATGCGGACTGTTGTTGTCTTCCCAGCGCCATTAGGTCCAAGAACTCCTAAAACTGTGCCTTCTTCAACATCGAGATTGAGGCTATCAAGAGCACGAACAGTGCCTTTGTCATAAGTCTTTACTAAGTCTTCCGCGATAATTGATTTCACGGAGTAAAGTTACACCTCTATGGATACAACATCGAATACCAATGCGCCAGCTAAAGAGCACTCACATCGCGAAATCATGATCATTCTCGGTGGACTGATGACCGGAATGCTCCTCGCGGCGCTCGATCAGACCATCGTATCGACGGCTCTTAAGAGCATCGTGGAAGATTTCAACGGCCTCGACCATTACACATGGGTTGTCACCGCTTACCTTCTTACTTCAACTGCATCTACCCCGCTCTACGGAAAAATTTCTGACCTTTACGGCCGACGTATCGTTTTCCAATTTGCGATTGTTACATTCTTGATTGGTTCGCTGCTCGCAGGTGCATCTCAGAACATGACCCAGCTCATTGCAACTCGTGCACTTCAGGGCGTGGGCGCAGGTGGATTGATGGCGCTGACATTCGTCATCATCGGCGACATCGTTCCGCCACGTGAACGAGGCCGTTATCAGGGCTATTTTGGCGCGGTGTGGGGTCTCTCATCAGTGGCCGGACCGCTCCTGGGTGGTTTCTTCTCAGACCATGCAACTATCTTGGGCATCACCGGATGGCGCTGGATTTTCTATATCAATATCCCATTCGGCATTTTGGCTCTTGCCATTACATCTGCAGTGCTTCACATCCCAAAGATCAAACGAGAGCACAGCATTGACTATCTAGGTTCATTCCTCCTGGTTGCCGCGGTGACAACGACCCTGCTCTCCGTCTCTGTTTACGGACCGCAGGATGGTTGGTCTGATTCACGCACACTTATCTATCTTGCAGTTGGAGTCATTCTGAGCGTTATCTTCGTCTGGTGGGAGGGCCGTGCGAAAGAACCGATTATTCCGTTGAGCCTCTTTAAGAACCATACATTTACCTTGACCTCGATCCTCGGTGCAATCATTGGTGCAGGTATGTTCGGTGCCATCGTTATGTTGCCGCTTTACATGCAGGTGGTTAAGGGTTACTCAGCAACTGATGCGGGACTCAAATTAATTCCATTGATGCTCGGTATTGTTTCAACTTCAATCATGAGCGGTAAGTTGATTTCAAAGCATGGCCACTATAAGCGTTTCCCAATCATGGGTACTGCAATCATGACCGTTGGAATCCTCTTGATGTACCGCCTTGAAATTGATACTCCAT
>JBEGSV010000120.1:0-3307 GCA_041179685.1 Actinomycetota bacterium | reverse complement strand
ATAAATGAGGCGTTGAGCTGTGACTCTGAGACACACTCTGAAATTGCATCTGCCGCTGCCAAGAGAAGTTCATCTGAGATCTTTGTTGCTCCGGCATCAAGTAACCCGCGGAAGATGCCCGGGAATGCAAGGACATTGTTGATCTGATTTGGCTGATCACTTCTGCCGGTAGCAACTACCTTTGCATACTTACGTGCAATTGCTGGATCAATTTCTGGATTTGGGTTGGCAAGTGCAAAGACGATTGAATCCTTCGCCATCGAAATGACATCTGCTTCAGTAATGACATTAGGGGCAGAGACCCCAATGAAGACATCTGCTCCTGCCATCGCTTGATGGATATCTCCTTGAAAATCACCGTGATTTGAATTTTCAATAAACCAACGACGCATTGGATCTTCGCCCTGTGACTTCTTGGAAATTACGCCATCGAGATCGAAGGCGACAATATTGGTTGCTCCTCCGAGTACAAGTAGTCGTGCAATAGCTGTACCAGCTGCCCCTGCTCCACTCATGACAATCTTTACATCGCCAAGGTTCTTATTTACAAGTCTGAGCGAGTTGCGGAGAGCGGCAAGAACAACGATTGCAGTTCCGTGTTGATCATCATGGAAGACAGGAATATCAAGGAGTTCACGGAGACGAGCTTCAATCTCAAAGCAGCGAGGCGCCGAGATATCTTCTAAGTTGATTCCTCCATAGACCGGTGCAATCAATTGAACTGTGCGGACAATTTCCTCGACATCTTGGGTATCGAGGCAGACTGGCCAGGCATCGATATCTGCAAAGCGCTTAAAGAGAACTGCCTTTCCCTCCATTACTGGAAGAGCTGCCGCTGGGCCGATATTTCCAAGGCCTAGCACTGCCGAACCATCGGTAACGACTGCGACGGTGTTGCGCTTCATCGTCAGGCGACGAACATCGGTAGGGTCATCAACAATTGCCTGACAGATGCGAGCAACGCCAGGGGTGTATGCACGAGATAGATCATCACGAGTCTTCAATGGAACCTTGGATGCAATCTCAAGTTTTCCACCGAGGTGAAGGAGGAAGGTACGGTCGCTGACCTTGCGAACAGTGAGTCCGGCGTGGGCGGCTAGGGCGAGATTGATCTCTTGCGCATGATCTTTATCGACAGTGTCACAAGTTATATCTACAACTACGCGATCTAGATGTGATTCAACGACATCGAGGGCGGTAATTGTTGCGCCAGCGCTTGTCACAGTTGCAGTAACGAGGGCTACGGGTTGAAGTTCAGGTGCGCCTTCAACACGGATGGTGATTCCGTATCCAGGTGAAGTTGATGCCATCACACGACTCCGTAGAGACGATCACCTGCGTCGCCGAGTCCAGGAACGATATATCCATGCTCATTGAGCTTCTCATCAAGGGATCCGGTTACCAAAGTGATGGGAACGCCAGAGTCCTTAAATGCATCTTCAACGATCTTGATTCCCTCGGGTGCTGCCAAGAGACAAATTGCTGTTATTTCGGTGGCACCGCGCTCGATAAGAAAGTTAAATGCAGCAACGAGAGTTCCACCAGTTGCAAGCATTGGATCGAGAACAAAGCAGTGACGACCAGATAGATCATCGGGAAGACGATTTGCATATGTGCTTGCCTGAAGAGTTTTCTCATCACGCACCATGCCAAGAAATCCAACTTGAGCAGTTGGAAGAAGCTTTGTCATTCCTTCAAGCATGCCGAGACCGGCACGCAGGATTGGAACGACAACAGGACGTGGTTCGGCCATCTTTAAACCAGTCGTTTCTGTGACTGGAGTCTTTATCTTTACTGAAACTGTTTTGACATCGCGAGTTGCTTCATAAGCAAGGAGAGTGACGAGCTCTTCTACTAGTCGGCGGAAAGTTGGCGAATCAGTGCGCTCATCACGGAGAACAGTTAATTTATGAGAGATAAGCGGGTGATTGGCGACATGTACTTTCATGGCTCCTACGATACCGATAAAGTCTGGCTATGCAGAATAACGAGGAGCTGATGCGCCTAGCCCTTGATGTGGCGCGCATCGCACCACAGACCGGCGATATTCCGGTTGGCGCAATCGTTATCAACTCTGAGGGCGTAGTTATCGGTAAGGGCTTTAACGAAAGAGAAGCCAATAACGATCCAACAGCGCATGCAGAGATTGTTGCAATTAGAGCGGCTGCATCTCGCCTGCAAAAGTCACGGCTTGATGGCTGCACCGTTGTTGTGACTCTCGAACCATGCGCCATGTGCGCCGGTGCAATAGCCCAATCTCGAATCTCTAAAGTCATTTATGGCGCTTGGGATGAGAAGGCGGGCGCTGCTGGTTCGGTCTGGGATGTGCTCCGAGACCCACGTTCGATATTTAAAGTGGAAGTTGTTGCCGGAGTTCTTGAGCGAGACTGTGCCGAATTACTGACCGAGTTCTTTAAAGATAAGTAATTTAAAGAACAAGCTCGTAAGACGGATTGAGAATAACGAGAGATCCTTCTTCTTCTCCCACCATTCCCTCTGCGCGTACTTCCATACCAACCTCAAGGCCAGCAATCTCGCGACGGCCTAAGAAGTTAAGAGTGACGCCGCCGGTCTCATCCCAGACCTCTACTTGAAGCGTAGGTGCGCTTCCGCGAGGTGCAGTTGATATTGAAGTAACTCGACCTTGAACATGCGCTCGCTTGCGCCATTCGATCTTTCCAATTGGCGTGATGTTCTCTGCATAGTGGCTAATTGGAGTAAATGGCATATCAGCGCGAGTTGCAGTTGAAACGGGAGCAACAGGTGCAACAGGAGCCGGCGTTATCTGAGTGATCTCCGCTGGCTTATCTGATGTCATGTTGTTAACATCGAAAGGAATAATCGTTGCAACTACTCGCTTAAGTTGCGAAATCGGTGCTGCAATCTCTTCAGCAGTCTGATCGTGCAATAAACGACCAAGAAAGCGTGAATATGAACGTCGCGGAAGAAGGAGAGTGAGTTCGATATCTGGCTTCTGAGTCTTACGAATCGCGTAATCAACTGCCGAGTTAGCGATACGACGATCAGGGCAGTCAATGAGCTCTAGCGGAACATCTTCAAGCGCTTCGGATTCGGCCCAAGCCTTTTGAATATCCTCAGCTCGGCGATCATCAATAACAAAGTGAACAGCTTTGATCTTATGTGGCTTAAGACTGCGGGCATATCGAACTGCGCCAACAGTTGCTAGATCGACGTTATCTACCAGGATAGTGACATCGTGACGTGCAATCGATGTTGCTCGCTCTTGCTCATCCTTAACCTTGAGCGCCTCTTGTTCGCGCACATACTGGCGGCGGAAGCGCAGGAA
>JBEGSV010000119.1:0-2552 GCA_041179685.1 Actinomycetota bacterium | reverse complement strand
TAGGCGATAACGGTGCCGGAAAATCAACGCTTGTTAAGGTTCTATCTGGTGCTCACCTGCCTAGTGAAGGCAAAGTTCTTCTTGAGGGCGTAGAGCGTTCATGGAGCTCACCACGTGCAGCTCTTGAAGCAGGTGTCGAGACTCTCTATCAAGATTCAGGTCTTGCGCCACACCTATCTGTCAGCGCGAATGTTTTTCTCGGACGCGAAAGATATGTCAAAGGAATCCTCGGAAAGCTTGGCTTCTTAGCTAAGAAAGAGATGGACCAGGTTGCTCACGAGAATCTTGAACGTGTCGGCATCGCAGTTCCACAATCCAATCGTTCGGTCTCACAGCTCTCAGGCGGACAGCGCCAGGCGGTTGCAATCGGTCGCGCCGTTTCGTGGGCGAGCAAGGTCATCATTCTTGATGAGCCAACAAACCACCTAGGAGCTCGTCAGGCTGGCGAAGTTCTTGAAGTTATCAAGGCGGCAAAGGCACGTGGGCTGGGCGTTATCTTCATCTCTCACACCTTGCCGCATGTCCTGCAAGTGACTGATCGAATCGTAGTTCTTCGTCTTGGCAAGATTGTCGCTGATGCTCCTACATCTACCTTTGACGCAGAGAGCCTCTTAGGAACGATTACCGGCCTTATCGACTAATGCTTGTAAGGTAACGGTCGTGAATGCAAAACGGGTTTCGCGCCCAACGATGCGTGAAGTTGCGGCGCTCTCAGGTACTAGCCTAAAGACTGTATCTCGCGTCTTTAACTCTGTTCCTACCGTCGATCCAATATTGCGTGATCAAGTTCTTAAGGCAGCGAAGAAGTTAAATTACATTCCAAATATGACGGCAGGTTCACTGCGTCGCATCAATGGCAAGACAAATACCATCGGAATTCTCCTGGAAGATATCGCAAACCCATTCTCATCTGCGCTCTATCGAATCTACGAGGACTTCGCCGCAGAGCACGGGTACATCTTGCTTGCCGGAAGCCTCGATGAGAATCCAGATCGAGAACTTGATTTAGTTAACCTCTTTATTTCGCGACGCGTAGACGGAATTCTGATCGCTCCATCGGGTTCAGATCATGCCTATCTCAAGCGCGAGGCGCGTAACGGTGTGCACTTCGGATTCGTTGACCGTCCTCCAATCAACTTTGAAGCAGATACGGTGCTCTCCATTAATAATGAGGGCGCATTTGAGGCGGTCCAACACCTCATTAGCTTTGGGCATAAGAAGATTGCATTTCTTGGAGATGATCCAAAGATTTACACCGCGCGAGAGCGATATGAGGGTTATGCAAAGGCGCTCAAGACAGCGAAGATTCCTCTTGAAAAGCAATATATTTTCCGAGGTTTCGAATCAGAGAGCGAAGCTATTTCAAAGATGAGAGCGCTATTGCAAAGCCCTGATGCTCCGACGGCATTCTTCACAAGTCAGAACCTATTAACAATGGTCGTTTTGAAGGCGCTTAGAAGTGAAGGCTTAGAGCATCAGATCGCACTCGTGGGATTTGATGATCTGCCTGCAGCAGAGCTGCTCAATCCCGGCGTCACATTGGTGAAGCAGGACATTGGCGAGATCGGCCTCCGTTCCATTCAGATGCTCTTTGACCGCATCAACGGCAGCACAAGTAAATATTCAACGGTCTCAGTACCAACGACCTTGGTGCCGATGGGTTCAGGAGAAATCAAGCCGAGGTAGACTTCCGGCTCTATTGGCCCCCGTAGTCCAATGGCAGAGACAGAGGACTTAAAATCCTTCCAGTGTCGGTTCGAGTCCGACCGGGGGCACCA
Organism: Actinomycetota bacterium; assembly: GCA_041179685.1. Classification (GTDB taxonomy): domain Bacteria; phylum Actinomycetota; class Actinomycetes; order Nanopelagicales; family Nanopelagicaceae; genus Planktophila. The sequence continues at coordinate 774 of JBEGSV010000119.1, read as the reverse complement.
CCGCGACCTTACTTCTCACCATTCTCACAAGAAGCACGCCTGCCCCCAAGTGGGGAATAACCCCGCCTTGCCGTATGTTTTATCTGCTGCGGGGAGGCGTTTCCCGCACTTAAAAGGAGAGATTAATGCGCAGTTCTAACCCAGTCCTTACCGGCCGCGGTTTCGCTCGTATCAAAGAAAGTACCTCACAGGTTCAAGATCTCAATACGCTCGAGAGCCGCCCAACAACTGCACCAATGTCTATCGACGATGTCGTCATTAAGACAGCCGGACTCTTTGCAGTCCTCGTTGCAGTCGGAACCTTTGCATGGCGTGCGAATAGCCCTGGCCTTGCACTCATTGGTTTCATCGGTGGATTCATTCTCGCGATGGTCAATTCATTTTCTAAGAAGGTTCGCCCAGCACTTGTCATTGCATACGCTGCTTGCCAAGGTCTAGCGCTCGGAACAATTAGTGCGCTCTATGAAGCGCAGTACGACGGCATCGTAAGCCAGGCAGTTATTGGTACAGCTTGTGCATTCGGTGGAGTGCTCCTTGCATACCGCAGTGGAAAGATTCGTGTAACTCCAAAGTTCACACGCATCATGATGGGTTCACTCATCGGATACTTCGTCTTTGCTCTCATCACAATGTTCACAGGTCGCCCAACAGGCGGACTTGGATTCCTTATTGCAGTTGCTGCAGTAGGACTTGCAACAATGTTTATCGTGATGGATCTAGATCAGATTGAAAAGGCTGTTGCTGCACGCGTTCCTCAAGAAGAGTCATGGCGTA
>JBEGSV010000118.1:0-2590 GCA_041179685.1 Actinomycetota bacterium | reverse complement strand
ATGTTGCGAAGAAGTCCACCGTTGTAGAACTGGTCAAACTGTCCACCACGTGAAGTTACAAAGAGAGCTGCTTCCTTATTTGAAGAAACCTTTGCATAGCCAAGGTTGGTGTAGTCGTTTGAAGTCATGATGACCTGGTTGATCTTTGTGCCAGGGTTTGCTTCTTCGAACTTATCGATGATGCTCTGAAGAACAACCTTGTCCTCTGGACGCCAGTGGTGGAATTCGATTGAACCCTTTGGTGCCTTAAGAGCAGCTACAGGAGAACCTGAGTTTGCACCCAAGCGAACGCGCTGCCATGTGAGCTTGCCATTTGATCCCTTTGTACAGATCAATGATGTTGTCATGTTTCCGGTGCTAACACCTTCTGTAGTACATGACTTACCGAATACTTCACCTGCAGCGAAGGTCGATGGCATCGCTGTTGCAACGAGTGCGAATGCAACTGTTGCTACGGCTGCGATACGACGAGCGCCGAAGGTCTTGATTCCTTGAGCTTTCATTCTGTAGTCCTTGCCTAGTTGGGTTTATTGGTTTGTGGTTCTTACCATTCAGTGAGGGGAATGCCGAGCATGTCCGCCATCTTTCGGATACCTGGTCTCACATCAATCCATGAAATGACTAAGTGATGTGGGTATCCGCCAGTGACTATTCCATTCACCAAGACAGCAGCATCTGGTTCGGTTCGAACTGTCGCTGTATTGCCCTGGAAATGATTGGGAGCTGGGATTGATTCCCCTCGGCTCACAACCATACGTAAACCCGTGCTATTGCTCGGATCTACATCCCGATCAATACGGAACAGAGTTACTGGTCCGGTCTTGAGCGGAAAATTACCTGCAACGCCGAGTTTGCGATTGCAGTGGATATATTGGGTAGCGCTCTTTGGATCAGCGGCAAGTTTTGTTGCAGCAGATCCACAGTGCCATAAACGTAAGAGTCCTTCGTCTTCAACGAGATCGACGATATCTACGAGATAGTTCTCATCAGAACCAAGCGCTTCACAGACCAACATTGTGACTGCACCTAATACATCGCGTTCGCAGGTGGTGACTGTTCCGCGATCTGAGAGACGGCCCAATGAAGAACAGATGCATGCACCGAGATCTGTTGGAAATTCTGGCCAGCAGCGAATTGCGATTGCATCAAGTGCATCTTCTTCACGCCAATCATCGAGTGCAACTTCAACTCCGTACACCTTCTTTGCCTGCTCTACATTGACATCACCAAGAGATGGCTGGTCTGCAAGAGCTGCTGCATAGGCTTTATCTGCACGGGCTGGTTCGACGGCAGAGATACGTTCGAATGCATTATCGATTGAGATCTGACGAACATCTAAACCAAAGAGTGAGTTGAGCTTTGGGCCATCGAAGAGACATGGCGTAAAGCCAACTGGCGCTTCACCAACTGCGCCAACTTTCTTTCCCTTAAGCCATGCAAAAGCTTTATCTGCAACATCTTGTGGTGCGCGTTCTGCTGAAATATTTGTTGGTGTTTTTGCCTCTGGAAGTTTTCCAGCGAGCGCATCAGCGATAGCTGTTCGCACATGCGCCTCATCTGCATTTCCATGGATGTGGCGAATTGATTGACCGGCATCCATTAGCGCATGTGCTGCAAGGTTGACGCCACACATCGAGTTGAGTTTGAGGCGCTCTCCGACCTCGCCAGGTTCGCGCATCGACCAACCGAGAACGGGGCCTTTAACGGATCCCAATAATTCAACAGCAGGAGATGCATCTGAGAATGAGGCCATAAAGAGGATATGGAGATCAGCCTCTGGAAGTGTCACAGCTGCTACATCTTCAACAGTCATCACAAGCTCTGCTGGTCCGACCACTGTCGCACCAAGCTCTTGGAGAAGTGCGCGGGCGCTATCGAAATTACCCTGAGCGCATGCGAGATCAAAGGTTGGACGGGCTAGTGCTACAAGAGCGACGGTGCTCATAATCCTCCAAGTGGTAAGACCTCTTGGAGAAGTGTGCCTCTCGGATACCCCCTCGTCAATGGGATGTCAGAGGTATTTCTCGTATTTACCCAATTGTTATAAAGGGCGTAATCGCTACCTTCGAAGGAGATCGGGGCGGATTCGACCTCGCACCGTGCGCTGTGGCCAGAGCGAATCCCCTGTCAGCAGTCGATTTCCGCCTTGTGATGTCAACAGAGTCTCTTCCACCTTCCAGCCCTTGCCGGTTGGGTTCCAGGCGATTGGCTGGTGCTCTTGAATCAGGCGTGCGCTGCTAGGCGTTGCCGGCCAATCACGTGGCATAAAGCCGGTGGGACCACCTTGGTGATGGCGATGCCACTCATCGCTATCGAAGCCATGGGCGCCATAGGAGCGAGCGGCCACATCGATAACAGTTGAGAAAGGTGCGCCAATAGCTGTGGCATCTAAGAGGTCGGCTTCAACTTCGAGAATGGATGCATATTCAGCCTCTTCAGTCGCAGTGAGTTCGCCGAAGGTCACGATGCGGGTAACCGATGCGATGAGGCCCTTCTCCTTGGCACAGATCGAGGCGCTCGCTCTATTGCCAATTAATGACTCAGTCGGCAATGGATGGCGGAACTTCTTTACCCGAGACTCCCCCGCAAC
>JBEGSV010000117.1:0-3253 GCA_041179685.1 Actinomycetota bacterium | reverse complement strand
ACTGATGCAAAGTTGCTCTCGCTCAGCCACGAGAAGTTAATCCCATGGCTTCGCGAGAATCCAGATGTCTCACTTCAGCTCCTTGCTCGTTTGGCGCAGCGACTTCGTCGCACCAATGAAGCGGTCGGAGATCTCGTATTCTCAGATGTTCCAGGTCGCGTCGCTAAAGCTCTGATTGATCTCGGAGATCGCTTCGGTAAAAAGACTGATGAAGGCCTATTTGTTCATCACGATCTCACTCAGGAAGAGCTTGCTCAGCTTGTAGGCGCATCACGTGAGACCGTCAACAAGGCTCTCGCCGATTTCGCAGGTCGTGGATGGTTACGCCTAGATGGTCGCGCAGTCTTGATTACAGATTTCGAGCGTTTGGAAAAGCGCGGAAAATAACTCTTAAATAAGAAAACCCCCACAACTTTCGTGGGGGTTTTCTTATTTAATTACCGAGTCAGGATTACTTCACTTCGACAGTGAGCTCAACCTCAACAGGTGAGTTCAGTGGAAGCTCAGCCACACCAATCGCGCTTCGAGCTGCGACTCCTGCTTCGCCCCAGATGTGCTTGAACAACTCTGATGCGCCATTAGCAACTGCAGGGTGATTGATGAATCCTGAAGCGCCATTGACGTAACAAACAATACGAACAACCTGAACGATTGAATCAACTGGTGCAACTAGTTCGATTGCAGCAAGGGCATTAAGTGCGCAGATCTCTGCCAGCTTATTTGCCTCTTCAGGAGTGATATCTGATCCCACTTTGCCGGCAGCTGCAATTGCGCCATCAACCATGGGAAGCTGTCCTGCAGTAAAGACAATATTGCCGGTACGAACTGCGGGAACATATGCAGCAAGTGGCTTAGATGCGACAGGGAGAGTGAGTCCCTTTTCAGCTAACTTTGCACGGACATCAACTGACATTTATTTAACCTCGCGCTTCATATAAGCAACGAGCTGCTCGCCGCCTGGTGCTGGAACAACTTGAACGAGCTCCCATCCATCAGAGCCCCAAGTATCGAGAATCTGCTTCGTTGCGTGTGATAACAAAGGAACTGTCGCGTATTCAAACTTCATTGGTTGCCTCCAGGCTGGATAAATTATTTATTAAGGGTTGCTTTAACTAGAGATGACACCAGTGCGCCATCGGCTTTACCGGCAATCAACGGCTTAATTGCGCCCATGACTTTGCCCATATCGGCAGGTCCTGCTGCGCCTGTTGATGCAACTGCATCAGCAATAATCTTTTTGACTTCTTCTTCTGTGAGTTGCGCAGGGAGGTACTTGGCGATGACTTCGCCTTCAGCCTTTTCCTCTGCCGCCTTATCTGTACGGCCTGCCTTTGCAAATTCTTCATGCGCTTCGCGACGCTTCTTCGCCTCGCGCGAGAGAACTGTAATGATCTCTTCATCACTGAGAGTGCGAGCCTCTTTGCCGGCGACTTCCTCATTTGTTATCGCTGTCAGAACCATACGAATAGTTCCTGATACAAGTTTGTCACTGCTACGAATAGCGGCAGTAAGATCTTCGTGAAGAGTTTCTTTTAATCCCACTTGTCTAATGCTCCAATTTCTTAGAATTGTTCGGGTATATCTTCTCACGCCCCTGTAGCCTCTACCCCATTTGCTTCGTTCACAAGGTATCTTGTTCACCATGAGTTACGTCCTCCGCGAAGCTGAGATTGCAGTTCTTCCTGAAGGTCACCGCCCTATTCGAATTCTTCACTTCTCAGACCTTCACCTCACGCCTCGCCGCAAGGTTGAAATTGCCGATATCAAGTCCTGGGTGAAGTACTCCCCTGATTTAGTCATCAGCACCGGCGACTTCCTCGCTGATATGGAGGCAGTACCTACTGTTCTCGAAGCCCTTGATGGCTTACTTGATACTCCCGGCCTCTTCGTCTTCGGCTCTAATGATTACTTCGCACCCAAGCCCAAGAATCCTCTGAAGTATCTGCTGCCAGATCATGGCAAGCGGGTTCACGGCGAGGATTTGCCGTGGCCAGAACTTGATCAAGGTTTACAGAAACGCGGATGGATAAATCTCAATAAGTCGCGCTCTACTCTGAAGATCAATGACACGGTAATTGAAGCGAGAGGCACCGATGATGCCCACCTTGAGTTTGATGATTACTCGCTTGTTGCCGGAGAACCTGGTCCGTGCGATCTTGCGATTGGTGTCACACATGCTCCATACCTGCGCATTATTGAAGGAATGAGCAATGACAAGCTCGATGTGATCTTTGCTGGGCATACACATGGAGGCCAAGTTCGCCTTCCTTGGCCAGGGGGTTCAAAGGCCTTAACAACTAATTGCGATCTACCAAATTGGCGTGCACGAGGCTTGACCTATAACGACGATGAGCCATATCTACATGTCTCTGCTGGAATGGGAACAAGTCCCTTTGCCAGATTTAGAGTTGCAAGCCCGCCAGAGGTTTCTCTGGTTACATTAACTAGCCTTTTTTAGCGAGGGCTTCAATATCGGCATCGACCATGAGCTCTGCGAGCTCTTTCCAATGGGTCTTTGCCTTCCAGCCAAATGCATTGACAGCCTTTGATGGATCGCCGATAAGAGCATCAACTTCTGTTGGACGGATGTACTTCTTATCTGTCTCAACGTGATCTTCCCAATTAAGTCCTGCGTATGAGAAGGATGCGTCAACAAAATCCTTTACTGTTGCGCCAACACCGGTTGCTACAACGTAATCAGATGGCTTATCTTGCTGAAGCATCAGCCACATTGACTCGACATACTCTTTTGCATAACCCCAGTCGCGCACAGCATCCATATTGCCGAGGAATAACTTATCTTGCTTGCCTGCCTTGATTGCAGCGACTGCGCGCGTAATCTTGCGAGTAACGAAAGTTTCTCCACGTCGAGGGGACTCGTGGTTGAAGAGAATTCCGTTAGTGGCATGCATGCCATAACCATCGCGATAGTTAACGGTGCACCAGTAAGCCATCAACTTTGCAGCAGCATAAGGTGACTGTGGGCGGAATACTGAATTTTCATTCTGTGGTGGTGGCGTTGAGCCAAAGAGCTCTGAGGTTGATGCCTGATAGAAACGAGTGTCGATATCTGCGCTGCGAATAGCCTCAAGTAAGCCAACTGCACCTACTGCATCGACCTGACCTGTGTACTGCGGCATCGTGAATGAGACCTGCACATGTGATTGTGCGCCGAGGTTGTAGACCTCAGTTGGCTTAATCTCGCGAATAAGGTTGGTCAGTCCTACGCCATCAATCAAATCACCGTAATGCA
>JBEGSV010000116.1:0-3160 GCA_041179685.1 Actinomycetota bacterium | reverse complement strand
CAAAGATTCTCTTCGAGCGCAATCCTCGTGATCGCGTAGCAAAGGTTGCTCCATGGCTCACACTCGATGGAGATCCATATCCAGCTGTTGTCGATGGAAAGATCACTTGGATCATCGATGGTTACACCACTTCAAGTGGTTATCCATATGCCCAAGGAACATCACTCTCTTCAGCAACACAGGATGCTCTTACCGCTAACTCAAATTCAATCACAGCTCAGCAGAACCAGAAGGTGAGCTATATCCGTAACTCTGTAAAAGCTACTGTTGACGCCTATAACGGCACTGTGACGCTCTATCAATGGGACGAGAAGGATCCAGTGCTCAAGAGCTGGATGAAGGCATTCCCTAAGACAGTTCAGCCAAAGAGCGCAATCTCGAAGGATCTCTTTGAGCACCTTCGCTACCCAGAAGATCTCTTCCGCGTGCAACGTGACATCTTGTCTTCTTATCACGTCAAGGATGCAGCTTCGTTCTACGGCGGACAGGATTTCTGGCGCGTACCTAGTGACCCATCAACATTCGGTGGAAATGCTGGAGTGCAGCCTCCGTACTACTTAACTCTGAAGCTTCCAAATCAAAAGGAGCCAGCTTTCTCATTAACAACACCATTTGTTCCACGTGGTGTTCGCGAGAACCTCACCGCATTTGCAGTTGTTAACTCGAAGCCAGGTGCGGATTTTGGAAAGATCACAGTGCTTCAACTTCCACGAAGCACCGCAATCTCAGGTCCATCACAAATTGCATCTAACTTCGAGGCGAAGCCTGAAGTTGCAAACACACTCTCACTCTTACGTCAGGGTGGATCTGATGTAGTCCTTGGTAACCTGCTGACACTTCCAGTCGGTGGCGGATTGCTCTATGTCCAACCGGTCTATGTTCGTGCAACATCGAACTCTGCCGCGTATCCACTATTACAGAAGGTGCTCGTCTCCTTCGGTGATCAAATTGGATTCGATAGCTCACTCAAGGGCGCCCTCGATCAGGTATTCGGTGGAAATTCAGGAACATCTGCATCAACCGGTTCAACCACTCCAAATGCGACTGATTCCAAATCAAACCTTGCATCTGCACTAGCAAGTGCGAAGCAGGCGATTGCAGATGGACAGGCAGCCCTTGCAAAGGGTGACTGGGTTGCATATGGCCGAGCACAAGATCGTTTGAAGTCAGCGATTGCTGCGGCGATTGCTGCACAATCAAAGGCGAAGTAGCTCTCGATTTGGTGATGTAAGCGCAGTTCACATAGAATTGCGGTTACCGACGCGGGGTGGAGCAGCTCGGTAGCTCGCTGGGCTCATAACCCAGAGGTCGTAGGTTCAAATCCTGCCCCCGCTACCAAAGTAAGTAATACGAATGACCGTCACAAATGTAAATTTGGGGCGGTCATTCGCTATTCTCACCAGTTATGAGAGCACCCACCCGCCCTGCAATCTCGGGCTACGCACTCCATGTCATGACCGCCAGTGGCGCAGCTGCTGGTCTCTTAGCTCTGCAAGCGGTCATCGATAACAATGTTCGCGGGGCACTCCTTTGGTTACTGGTCTGCCAGGTTCTCGATGGCCTCGACGGTCCCATTGCGCGAAAGATCGACGTTGTCTTTAACGCCCCACGCGTTGATGGTTACGTCCTCGATCTCATCGTTGATTATGTGACATGCGTTGTTGTTCCAGTTGCTCTCATGATTCGCCTCGAGATGCTGCCTACCGAATTCGCCACTCTTATTGCGGCGATGGTTCTGCTGCTCTCTGCGCTCTGGTTCGCTCGAACCGATATTGAGACAGAGGATCATTGGTTCAATGGTTTTCCTGCAGTCTGGAACCTTGCGGTGCCATCATTTCTTATTTTTGATCTATCTCCGCGCACTGTTGCCATCACAACAGTTTTGCTGGCAATTTCGCAGCTCACAAATATTAAGTTCCCACACTTGGTGCGAGTAGTCCGTTGGCGCAAAATCACCTTGCCATTTGGATTTATCTACACGCTAACGCTCTTCATTCTCTCTTGGAACTACTCCAATGAGAATGGCGTTCAAAGTTCAATGGCTGCAGAAATCGTGATGATTGCCTTCCCGATATATATCGGAGCAGTATCTCTAGTAAGAACTTTTATCGGATCCGAAGAGAGTTAGTCACTACAAATAGACTACTGAGGGCCATCGCTGCTGCTGCATACATCGGTGACATCAAGCCCATCGCTGCAATCGGCAAGCCAATAGTGTTATAGGCAAATGCCCATCCCAGGTTGGTCTTAATTGTGCGGAGGGTCTTCTTTGATAAATCCAATGAGTCAATGACGCCCATCAATTGCGGACGCATCAAGGTGATATCAGCTGTTGAAATCGCAGTATCTGTGCCGGTTCCCATTGCAATGCTGAGGTCAGCCTGAGCTAGTGCGGCGGCATCATTGACGCCATCGCCAACCATCATCACTTTATGTCCTTGGCCCTGAAGTTCTTGTACTTTGGAAATTTTCGCTTCGGGTGATGCGCCAGCGATGACATATTCAGGGTTGATTCCAACCTGCGAAGCTATCTGTATGGCTGACTCTTGGTGATCACCAGTAACTAGCCAGCTCTCAATTCCGCGCTCACGAAGCGCAGCGAGAGTCTCACGGGCATCACTCTTAATGACATCACCAGTTGCAAAGAGGGCGATTGCAACACCATCAACGGCGAGAAGTGATGTTGTATATGAAGCGTTCTTTGCTGCCGCAATTGCCTCGGCTAAATGTGAATCTAGGGCAACTGCGCTATGGCTCACTGACTCAGGCGAACCGATGATGACGACCATGCTCTTTCCAAATGCGCTCACCCGGGCTGCAACTCCTGCCCCGGGTGTCTGAGTAAAGTCAGAGATAGAAAGTTTCTCTGCAGAGCGAGAAGCGCAGTATCGAACAATTGCCTTTGCGACTGGATGATCGTTCTGACTTTCTAGCGCCATTGCAAGTGAAAGAACTCGCTTCTCATCAAGCACGCCTTCAAAGGAAGAACCTAAAACCTTCTGCGCAGAGATTGGAATGAGGACATCTCGGACCTGCATCTGGCCATCTGTCAGGGTGCCAGTCTTATCGAGAACGACTACATCGACCTCACGGGCAGCAGAGAGCACCCGCGGTTGACGGATAACGATTCCTCGAAGAGCGCCTCGGCCAGAGGCGACTA
>JBEGSV010000115.1:0-9921 GCA_041179685.1 Actinomycetota bacterium | reverse complement strand
CTGTGCGGAGGAAGTTAGAGACTGAGACTCCAGGAACCTCGACTGGATACTGCATTGCGAGGAAGAGGCCAGCCTTTGCGCGCTCATCGACAGACATCTCTAGAACATCTGCACCATCAAGCGTCACAGTGCCACCGGTGATTGTGTACTTAGGATGGCCAGCGATTGAGTATGCAAGAGTTGACTTACCAGAGCCGTTCGGACCCATGATTGCATGTGTCTCACCTGACTTGATGGTGAGGTCGACTCCCTTAAGAATCTCCTTTACACCTTGCTCTGTATCAACGGTTACCTTCAAACCACGAATTTCTAATGTGCTCATTGCGGACTCCACTACTTCTCAATCGTGACGGAGTCTCCGTCAACGCGTACTGAATATTTCTGAACTGGCATTACGGCCGGTGGTGTGAGAGCTTCACCCGAGCGGAGATCGAACTCCGCGCCATGAAGCCAGCACTCAATCTTGTAATCAGTGATATCACCCTCTGAGAGAGATGCATCTGAATGGCTGCAGGTATCGCCAATGGCAAAAACCTCATCACCAATGCGCGCAACGCAGATGGACTCGCCATCTTTCTCGATGCGAACTGGCTTGCCTGATACTAAAGAGGCGAATGAAAGGTCAGACATTACTTACCTGCCTTTTCAAGCTCGTTATCGATGCGTGTCATGAGGCGCTCTTGAATCTCCTCATTACCAATCAATGAGATGACCTCATTGAAGAAGCCGCGAACGACGAGACGTCGTGCATCCGCTTCCTGGATACCTCGTGACATTAAGTAGAAGAGCTGCTCATCATCGAAGCGCCCTGTTGTTGAAGCATGTCCTGCTCCAACAATCTCTCCCGTTTCAATCTCTAGGTTGGGGACTGAGTCAGCGCGAGCACCATCGGTAAGGAGCAAGTTTCGGTTGAGCTCGTATGTATCTGTGCCCTCTGCTGCAGCACGGATATAGACATCGCCGATCCAGACGGTATGTGCCTTATCGCCGGCTAATGCGCCCTTGTAATTCACATTGGACTTTGCATGAGGAACTGCGTGATCAACATGCATGCGATGCTCAAAGAATTGACCTGCTGTCGCAAAGTAGACACCCTGCAAATCGGCAGATGCACCAGGACCGACGAATTCAACCTTGGGAAGAAGGCGGACAACATCTCCGCCAACTGTTACGTGAATTGCCTTCAATGAAGCATCGCGATCGATGATTGCATTATGGGTCGAAGCGTAGATCGCCTTTGAGCTCCACTCTTGGAGTGAGATGAAGGTGAGATCTGAGCCAGGCGCAAGGATGATTTCAAGATCCTCGGCAAGGAGAGTATCGCCTGTGTTTTCGAGAATCACTGTCGCCTTGGCATGCTCGCCGAGACGAATCTGAACACGTGAGAGTTCAGCAGTATCTACTCCCCCACAGCAGCGATTGAGAAATATTGGCTCTGCAATCTGAGCATTCTTCTCGATTGAGAGAATTGCACCTTCTGCAGTGTGGTTTCGAATGCGATTAACAATTGCATCTTCACTTGATGCAACAGCAGTGATGCTTCCACGAGTAAATGTGACTCCGTTGGCGGCGCCACCGTTTAGCGTGAGAGATCCACGATCTTCCGGAGTTGCACTTCCATCATGGAGACCACCGAGGCGCTTAAGTGGAGTGAAGCGCCAAGCTTCTTCACGACCGGTCGGCGTATGGTTCTCTAAGAGATTACTTTGCAGAGCTGTCATTTAGCCAACAGCTCCTTCCATTTGAAGCTCAATCAAGCGATTGAGTTCGAGCGCGTACTCCATTGGAAGTTCGCGAGCGATTGGTTCGATAAATCCACGAACAATCATCGCCATCGCTTCATCCTCATTGAGTCCACGAGACATCAAGTAGAAGAGCTGATCATCAGAGATCTTTGAGACGGTTGCTTCGTGGCCCATAGAGACATCGTCTTCACGAATATCAACATATGGATAGGTATCAGAACGAGAAATCGTGTCAACGAGAAGCGCATCGCACTTCACGGTTGAGGCAGAGTGATGTGCACCCTCATTAATCTGTACGAGACCGCGGTATGAAGTACGACCGCCACCACGTGCAACAGACTTAGAGATTACAGAAGATGATGTGTATGGAGCTGCGTGAACCATCTTCGCGCCTGAGTCTTGGTGCTGACCAGGGCCAGCAAATGCAAGAGAAAGAGTCTCTCCTTTTGCATGAGGACCCATCAACATTACCGCTGGATACTTCATGGTTACCTTTGAGCCGATGTTTCCATCGACCCACTCCATTGTTGCGCCTTCTTCACAGATAGCGCGCTTTGTTACGAGGTTGTAAACGTTGTTAGACCAGTTTTGAATCGTGGTGTAACGAACGCGCGCACCCTTCTTTACGATGATTTCAACAACTGCAGAGTGAAGCGAATCTGATTTGTAGATTGGCGCTGTGCAACCTTCTACATAGTGAATATATGAATCTTCATCAGCAATGATGAGAGTGCGTTCGAATTGGCCCATATTCTCAGTATTAATACGGAAATACGCCTGCAAAGGAATGTCTACATGAACACCCTTTGGAACATAGATAAATGAACCACCAGACCAGGTAGCTGTATTGAGCGCTGCGAACTTGTTATCTCCTACTGGGATAACTGTTGCGAAGTACTCTTTAAAGAGCTCTGGGTGTTGCTTGAGTGCGCTATCGGTATCAAGGAAGATGACGCCCTGCTTCTCAAGATCCTCGCGGATTGAGTGGTAAACAACCTCAGATTCATACTGCGCTGCAACGCCTGATACGAGACGCTGCTTCTCTGCCTCTGGAATACCAAGGCGATCGTATGTGTTCTTAATTTCATCAGGAAGGTCTTCCCAAGTAGTAGCTTGCTTCTCTGTTGAGCGCACAAAGTACTTAATTGTGTCGAAGAAGATACCGGTCAAATCTGAACCCCATGATGGCATCGGCTTCTTCTCAAAGAGATCTAACCCCTTAAGACGAAGATCGAGCATCCACTGTGGCTCTGATTTCTTTGAGCTGATGTCGCGAACGACATCCTCGTTGAGACCACGCTTAGCGTTGGTTCCAGCATCGTTGCCATCTGACCAGCCGTACTCGTAATTGCCGAGTCCTTCTAGTTCTGGGTGTGCAGTTGTCATGATCGCGCCTTTCCAGACGTTAGTGTTTTTTTATCGGAAATTTTTGGGATAAAAGTTGTACAGACTCCATCGCCATGAGCGATAGTCGCCAATCGCTGCACATGAGTGCCCAGTAGTTGCGAGAATAGGTCGGTCTCGGCTTCGCAGAGTTGTGGAAACTCTGCCGCTACATGTGCAATCGGGCAATGATGTTGGCAGAGCTCTTCTCCAAGCCCCTTTGATTCAACTGATGTTGCATAGCCCTCTTTGGTGAGAAAATCTGCGAGAGCTTCATTTCTATCTTTGCTCTTTGCAAGAAGTGGTTCTGCGCGACGACCCATCTCATCTGCGCGGAACTTTGCAAAGATATTGACTAAGTGTGGACCTGCTTGCGCTGTAATAAATTTAAGAGCAGCGACAGCAAGGTCATCGTATGAATGTTCAAATTTTTCACGACCGGCATCGGTCATCACAAAGACTTTGGAAGGGCGGCCACGTCCGCGAAGGAGGGCGCTATGGGGTTCGCGAGCCTCAAGGACTCCATCTTCGATTAAGAGGTCGAGGTGGCGCCGTACCCCTGCTGGAGTTAAGCCGAGGCGTTCTCCGATCGCGACCGCGGTCGAAGGGCCATTTTCAAGGACAGAGCGAGCTACCGCATTGCGGGTGCTGAGCTCGTCGATTTTCACAACAGTATTGTGACGTAATTACCGCCACCTCGCCACTTGGCACGCTCATCGGGGCGCTCCTCGGTAGGCTATCGCCATGTTAGCTACCCGAGCCCTGACGCCGGTAGCCCGTCTCCTCCTCGCTCTTCAGGCCCTCCTCGTACTGACCGGCGGAGCTGTTCGAGTGACCGGTTCGGGTCTTGGCTGTCCTACCTGGCCCGAGTGCACCGCCGATTCATACTTTCCCGTCGAAGGGCAGGCAGAAGGTGCCTTCCATGCGTGGATCGAATTCGGAAATCGATTGCTCACCTTCGCTCTTCTCTTTGCAGCGATCGCAATGATTGCAGTTGTGCTTCGATCCGGTCGACGCGATCTACGGCTCTTGGCGCTTGCACAGATTGCTGGAATCTTCGGTCAAGGAATTCTCGGTGGCATCACCGTACTGACAAAACTAAATCCCATCTCTGTCGCTTCTCACTTCATTCTCTCGATCATTCTTATTGCGGCCGCACAATCACTCCTCACTCGTACTCGATATACCAAGATTGCTCACCCCGCAAAGTCTGTTTACTTAACAACTCATACAGCTTTAACATTCTTGGTTATTGTCGCCGGAACTTTGGTCACTGGCGCAGGTCCGCATGCCGGTGACTCAGAGACTCCTCGATTAGGTATTCATCTTCCGCTGGTGGCAGGAATCCATGGCTACCTTGTCGTCGCTCTGATTCTCCTTACTCTGCTTGGTATTTATAAGCGATTGAGCAACTTTGGCGATAGCACTCAGCGATTACTTGCAATATTTTTAGGAATCACATTGGCTCAGGGCGTTATTGGATACGCCCAATATCTTTTGGGCGTCCCGGAAGAGCTCGTAGTTCTTCACCTTTTGGGATCGTCGGTATTGTGGATCGCAGCGTGGCGTGTCCGTCTTACCCAGTTCTACATCTTTCCGCACAAATAATCAGGAGAAGCAGATGACAACAATGACCGGATGGACAGAGCTCGATGATCGCGCAGTTGCGTATGCGCGAGCTTTGGCAATGGATGCAGTACAGAAGGTTGGCAATGGCCATCCAGGTACTGCAATGTCGCTGGCACCTGTTGCCTACAATCTATTTCAGCGCCACCTTCGCCATGATCCATCAGACCCACAGTGGCTCGGCCGTGATCGCTTCGTGCTCTCTTGTGGCCATTCATCGTTAACTCTCTACACGCAGCTATTTTTCAGCGGTTACGGCCTTGAGATGGAAGATATGCAATCGTTTCGAACCTGGAACTCACTGACACCAGGGCATCCAGAATTTGGACATACCGCAGGCGTTGAGACGACCACTGGTCCGCTCGGTGCCGGAGTCGCAACTGCAGTAGGTATGGCGATGGCAGCTCGTTATGAGCGCGGATTGCTCGATCCGAATGCAGCAGAAGGTAGCTCAATCTTCGATCACGACATCTGGGTTCTCTGCTCTGATGGCGATTTACAAGAAGGTGTCAGCGCTGAAGCTTCATCACTTGCTGGAACGCAAGCTCTTGGCAATCTCAATATGATTTATGACGATAACCGGATCTCTATTGAAGGTGACACCCATGTCTCCTTCACTGAAGATGTAGCTGCACGCTATCGCGCATATGGATGGCACGTTCAAGAGGTTGCAGCTCTCCCTGATGGAAATATTGATCTCGCTGCCCTTGATGCTGCGATGGTTGCAGCGAAGGCAGAGAGAAAGAAGCCTTCTCTCATCCGCATGCACTCAGTTATCGCATGGCCAGCACCTAAGCTCCGCGGCACTGCAAAATCGCATGGCTCGGCTCTCGGTGATGAAGAGATCGCCGCCACCAAGATTGAACTCGGACTCAATCCTGAAGAGAAGTTTGCAATGCCTGCAGATGTCTTTGCCCATGTTCGCGCCGTCAAGAGTCGTGGCGCTGCAGCGCGCGCTGAATGGGATAAGAAATTTGCAAGCTGGCAATCTGAAAATACAGATAAAGCCGCTCTTCTTGAGCGATTGGTGAAGCGTGAACTTCCCGCTGGCTGGGATGCGGAATTGCCAATCTTTGAAGCAGGTAAGGATGTTGCAACGCGCGCCGCATCAGGACATGTAATTAATGCAATTGCTGCAGCGCTTCCAGAATTCTGGGGCGGTTCAGCAGATCTCGCAGATTCAAATAACACAACGATTGAGGGCGGCAAATCATTCTTGCCGCGTTCAAGTGAGATGAAAGATGCTGATCCTTATGGACGCATCATTCACTTTGGAATTCGCGAGCATGCAATGGGTTCAATACTCAATGGCATCACCTTGCATGGTTTAACACGAACATTCGGCGGAACATTTGCAGTCTTTAGCGATTACATGCGACCTACTGCTCGTCTTGCTGCATTGATGGATATCCCAACTACTTTTGTCTGGACCCATGACTCAATTGGTCTCGGTGAAGATGGTCCAACACACCAACCGGTCGAGCACCTAGCTGCGATGCGTGCGATTCCGAACTTTGCAGTCATCCGTCCGGCAGATGGTAATGAGGTTCGTGAAGCGTGGAAGTCGATACTTCTTCGTCAGAAGCCAGCCGGACTCTTCCTCTCTCGTCAAAATCTTCGGACTGTGGATCGCGCCAGCCATGG
Source organism: Actinomycetota bacterium (assembly GCA_041179685.1). Classification (GTDB taxonomy): domain Bacteria; phylum Actinomycetota; class Actinomycetes; order Nanopelagicales; family Nanopelagicaceae; genus Planktophila. The sequence continues at coordinate 3,523 of JBEGSV010000115.1, read as the reverse complement.
CGCAGCATCTGGAGTCGATCAAGGTGCATATATCTTGAAGGAGGCATCTGGTAATGCTGATGTCGTCATCATCGCAACAGGTTCAGAGGTTGCACTCGCCCTCGATGCCCAGGTAGCTCTGGAGGCCAAAGGCATCTCGACTCGAGTCGTCAGTGCGCCTTGTCTCGAGTGGTTTAACGAGCAACCGCTCTCCTACCGGGAAGCAGTCTTACCTAAGAGTGCGAAGCTTCGCGTAAGCGTTGAAGCGGGAATCTCACAGGGATGGCGCGAATATGTCGGTGACAATGGAGTCATCATCTCGATCGATCACTTCGGTGCATCTGCCGGTGCTTCCAAGCTATTTACCGAGTTCGGATTTACCGTCGATCGCATCGTTGGCGATATCGAATCTGCCCTCAAGTAAGGCGGCAAGGATGTCAATCAAAGTATCTGGCCCATCGCTTTCTCGTGTAGATCGAAGCTCAGAACGATATGCACTTCTTCGTGAAGTTCACCAGAAGATTGCAAAGAAAGATCCCAACACCTGGGGAGCTGAAGCTGCAACCGAGGCAGCAATCCGCCTCAATTGGGTCGATCTTCCGACAACCTCTCAAGCGCTTCATGGCCAGATAGCCACGATCGCCGAAGCATTTAAGGAGAAGAGTCGAGTCGTACTCTGCGGAATGGGTGGCTCCTCCCTTGCACCCGAGGTTTTATCCAAGACCTTCAATCGCGAGATCATCATTGTCGATTCAACCGATCCCAATTACATTGCACATGCGCTCAACGGCGATCTCAGCAAGACCGTTTTTGTGGTGAGTTCTAAATCTGGATCCACTATCGAAACTTCATCACAACGTGCGCTCTTTCAATCGAAGATAGCCGAAGCTGGTCTCAAAGTCACTGAGCACCTCATTTTTGTTACCGATCCCGGTTCGCCTCTTGATGTCGAGACGAGAGCTGCTGGCTTCACAGTTGTCAACGCCGACCCCAATGTTGGTGGCCGTTTCAGTGCGCTGAGCGCCTTTGGTGTTGTTCCTGCTGCGCTTGCCGGCATAGATATCTGGAGCGTTCTTAAAGATGCCGAAGAAGCCAAGAGTGAATTCCTTGCCGATGATTCAACCATCCTCGATATCGCATACCTCTTCAGTGAAGTTGCCGGCCAATATATTGGCTTTACCGACCATGGATCAGCAGTTCCTGGAATCTCCGATTGGATTGAGCAGCTCATTGCTGAATCAACTGGCAAAGATGGAAAGGGTCGACTTCCCATTGTTGCCGAATCAGTGGCTGCAGCAGAGGTCGGAAATCCATTTACAGTTTCCTTCTCAGATTCAGGCGCTGATCTCAATGTCATTGCACCGCTGGGTGCGCACTTCATCTTCTGGGAGTGGGTCACTGCAATTCTTGGCGCCGCACTTGAGATTGATCCATTTAATCAACCGAACGTCACAGAGGCGAAAGAACAGACCCTGGCTCTACTCGATGAGTGGAGCACATCTGATCGCGTAGATCCCCCTGTGCTCACCCCTGATGCGATTGAAGGCGATGTCGAGATATTTGGCGCCGGTGCAGATATTCGAGATGCACTCCTCTCAATCATCTCGCAATCTGTAGATTATGGATACATCTCGATCATGGCTTACTTGGATCGGAAGGATGATGTTGCGCTAGAGGCACTTCGTTCTCTTATTGCAGCAGCATCGGGGCGACCAACGACATTTGGTTGGGGTCCGCGCTTTATGCACTCTACGGGTCAGTTCCATAAGGCTGGCCAACCCAACGGCACCTTTATTCAGATCACTGGCGAAGTTGATTGTGACTTCGAAATTCCTGGCCGGAACTTCTCATTTGCAACTCTCGTTGCAGCTCAGGGCCTCGGCGATGGAAGAGCCCTCGCAAAACGTCAATACCCGCTCCTGCGTCTTCATCTAAAGAATCGCAGTGCGGGTATTGAGGAAATTCTTAAGGCTGCACGAGCCCTCTAATTCGATGGCGTAACGCCATCTCAATCTGAGTGCTTGAGCTACTCGATATCATCTCCGCGAAGTTTGCGGAGAGCATCTTCAAGAATCTTCGCACCTTCTGTATCTGAACGTCGCTCCTTCACATAAGCAAGGTGAGTCTTATAAGGAACATTGACTACAGCGCTAGGTGGATTGTTGCGATCGCGACCTGCTGGCAGACCACACTTTGGGCAATCCCACTGAGTAGGAATCTCGACGGTCTCCTCTACAGCAAAAGATGGTCGGACTTCATGTCCATTGGCACACCAGTAGGAGACTGTTGCGCGCTCAATCTGATCGCCACGCTCTGCCTCGCCCATTGGGCCGGCGCCGACACGACTTCCGCGAATTGCACTTGCCATGGATTAACCCTTCAAAACGAGAGAGAGGCCAACGACGCCTGCGAACCAGAGACCGCCAACGACGATTGTGATGCGATCGAGGTTGCGCTCTACGACAGATGATCCACCGTAGTTTGATGAGATTCCGCCACCGAAGAGGTCTGAGAGTCCAGCACCCTTACCCTTGTGTAGGAGGACGAGAAGGATCATCAAAACGCTGGTGATCACAAGAAAGATTGATAGTGCTAAGGCCACGAATTACTCCTCTAAAGTTTCAGACAGTAAGGATAGCGAATAAAGCGGGTGGAGAGTTACTCGGCGACCGCGTAGAACTTGGCGATTTTCGCCAATTCCTCAGGATCTAGGCTCGCTCCCCCGATAAGGGCGCCATCGACATCATCCTGCTTCATGATTTCTACGATATTCGATGACTTCACTGAGCCGCCATAGAGAATACGCATATTCGAAGCGATCTCTGATGAGCCGATCTGCTCGATCTCCTCGCGGATAGCTGCACAGACTTCCTGGGCATCTTCAGGGGTTGCGGTCTTTCCTGTGCCGATCGCCCACACTGGCTCGTATGCGATGACAATCTTCTTTAGCTCTGGCTTGGTGAAGCCTTCAAGGCCGGCGCGAACCTGGCGGATGACATGAGATACATGGGTACCAGATTCACGGATTGCGAGCTCTTCGCCGACACAGAAGATCGGTGTCAACTCATTTGCAAGGGCCGCCTTAATCTTACGATTAACGAGTGCATCATCTTCATGGTGAATCGCACGGCGCTCAGAGTGGCCGATCACCACAAAGGTGCAGCCGAGTTTTGCAAGCATCGAGCCGGAGATGTCGCCGGTGAATGCACCGGAAGGTTCTGGTGAAAGATCTTGAGCTCCATATTGGAGGCGGAGGCGATCTCCATCGACCATTGTCTGAATTGATCGAATGTCGGTAAATGGAGGGATTACTGCAACATCAACTGCATCGTAATCAGCATCTGAGAGTGAATAGACAAGCTTCTGCGCAACTGCAATCGCCTCAAGGTGATTGAGGTTCATCTTCCAGTTACCTGCCATCAGTGGCTTACGCATTTATTACTCCTTCAGTTCTGTTGCTGTTGATGTATTGAAGTAAAACTAGAGATCGAGCGCCTTGAGACCAGGAAGTTCTTTACCCTCTAGGTACTCGAGAGATGCTCCA
>JBEGSV010000114.1:0-5145 GCA_041179685.1 Actinomycetota bacterium | reverse complement strand
ATCCTTGGAAAGTTCGGTACGAATCGCTTTGAGTTCTGCAGCGCTCCAAGCGGCTTCACCCTCTGCTGCAGTCACTGGAGTTGGTGCAGCTTTAAGTGGCTTGAGTGGAGCGACTTTCTTTCCGCTCTTAACTGGGCGCGGTGGTGGTGGCATGACAAGTCGACGCTCTTCTACAACTGGCGCTGCAGCCGGTGCTACAACTGTTGCAACTGAAACTGTCTGTGATTTCTCATCAACAGTAAGGGTTGTCTTTCCGACCTTTGAAGGAAATGGGCGTCCTGGCGCCTTCTTCAATTCAGTAATTTTCTTTGCAGCAACTTTCTTTGCTGGCGCCGCCTTCTTTGCAACCGCCTTCTTGGCGGGAGCAGCCTTCTTTGCAACTGGTTTTGCAGCAGCTTTCTTTGCTGGCGCGGCTTTCTTTGCAGGAGCTGCCTTCTTTACCGGGGCAGCCTTCTTTGCAGCAGGCTTCGCCTTCTTCAAGAGCTTTTGGGCAATCTTCTTTGCTGGCACGCCGCGCACCTTATGCCTATTCACCCACCCCTGCCAACTGCGCCACGCATAAGAGCCGGTCAATAGCTGAGAAAGAGAGGCGGAGTTGATGGTTTAGACTCGCCCACGAAGCACACGAAGAAGGCTATGAAGAGGCGATCACCTCTGAGCCAGCAGGAAGAAAGCCCGTAGGGGCGAGTAGAACCCGCCGTGTCGCAGTTACAAAAGTGGCGTTGGCCCCGAAAAGGCCAAGGCAAGGCGGGTGGTACCGCGAGCCAATGTGCTCGTCCCTCCATGGAGCTAGATGACACACGCTAGATGACCTGGAGCAATGAAATGACTGAAGCAACTGGAACCCACTCCGATAAGTTCAATGCAATCGCACCGCAGATTGATCTGCCAGCGATGGAGCACTCCATTCTTGATTTCTGGCGTCGCGAAAATGTTTTTGAGAAGAGCCTTGAGGCGCGAGCCGGCGGTGAGCCTTGGACATTCTATGAAGGTCCGCCAACTGCAAATGGCATGCCTGGAACTCACCATATTGAAGCTCGTGTATTTAAAGATGTATTCCCTCGCTATCAAACAATGAAGGGAAAGTACGTCTCACGCAAAGCTGGTTGGGATTGTCACGGTCTTCCCGTTGAAATTGCAGTCGAGAAGGAACTTGGTTTTTCAGGAAAGGGCGATATCGAAAAGTTTGGTATCGCAGAATTTAATGAGAAGTGCAAGACATCTGTTACGCGACATGTCGATGCCTTTACCAAGATGACAGAACGTATGGGCTTCTGGGTTGATTTCGATCAGGCCTACTGGACGATGGCTCCGGAATACGTCGAGAGCGTCTGGTGGTCTCTCTCTGAGATTTGGAAGAAGGGTCTCTTGGTGCAAGATCACCGCGTGGCTCCTTACTGCCCACGTTGCGGAACGGGTCTCTCTGATCACGAACTCGCACAAGGGTATGAAACCGTGGTTGACCCATCGGTCTATGTTCGCTTTCCGATTACAAGTGGAGATCTCGCAGAGCTGAACGCTTCGCTCTTAGTCTGGACGACAACTCCATGGACCTTAGTCTCAAACACTGCTGTTGCTGCACATCCAGATGTTGATTATGTGGCAGTGCGCGCAACTGTTGAGAAAGATGAAGCGACAAGTTCAGAAGTTCTCATCGTTGCCGAGGCGCTGCTCTCTGCTGTGGCTGGCGAACATGAAATTCTCAAGCGATTTAAGGGTGCAGAGCTAGAGCGCACCACATATAAGCGTCCATTTGATTACATTGAGATTCCCGATTCTCACTTTGTCGTACTTGCAACATATGTCACTACTGAAGATGGAACTGGTCTCGTTCATCAAGCACCTGCATTCGGTGCTGATGACTTACAGGTCTGTCGCTCATATGGCTTGCCTGTCGTAAATCCCGTTGCCGCAGATGGACACTTCCTTCCAGATGTTCCAGTCGTTGGTGGGCTCTTCTTTAAGGATGCGGATAAGCCGCTTGTAAAAGAGTTGAAGGCTCTTGGCGCCCTCTATAAAAACCAGCCATATGAGCACTCATATCCTCATTGCTGGCGCTGTCACACTGCACTTATCTATTACGCACAACCATCCTGGTACATCCGCACAACTTCCATTAAGGATGCGCTCCTTCGTGAGAATGAGAAGACCAACTGGTATCCGGAGACAATTAAGACTGGTCGCTACGGTGACTGGCTCACAAACAATATTGATTGGGCGCTCTCTCGAAATCGTTATTGGGGCACTCCCCTACCAATCTGGCGCTGCGAGAATAAGCATGAAATCTGCATCTCTTCGCTGAAGGAACTTGGAGCGCTGGCGGGTCAAGAACTCTCCAACCTTGATCCACATCGCCCATTCGTAGATGACATTACATTCGCCTGCGCGGAGTGTTCTTCAACCATGACGCGTATCCCTGAGGTAATCGATTGCTGGTACGACTCAGGATCGATGCCATTCGCACAGTGGGGCTATCCACATAAAGAAGGTTCAGTCGAGAAATTTAAGGCAGCATATCCAGCAGACTTCATCTGCGAGGCAATCGATCAGACTCGCGGTTGGTTCTACACCTTGATGACTATCGGAACGCTGGTCTTCGATCAAAGCTCTTATGAGAACGTTCTCTGTCTAGGCCACATCCTTGATAAGGATGGTCGCAAGATGAGTAAGCACCTAGGAAATGTTCTTGAACCGATGGCGCTGATGGATCAACATGGCGCAGATGCAGTGCGTTGGTACATGTTGGCCGCTGGCTCACCTTGGGCTTCGCGACGAGTCGGTCATGATGCGATTTCAGATGTGATTCGAAAGACTCTTCTGACCTACTGGAACACAATTTCATTCCACGCGCTCTATGCAAAAGCCTCTGATTTCACTCTGGCACAGAGCCCTGCCATCGAGCAGCGATCAACCATGGATAAGTGGATTCTTAGCGAACTCAACACCCTCATCGTTGAGGTCGACAAGGCATATAGCGAATTCGATTCACAGGCCGCAGGAAAAGTTCTCGCAACTTTCATTGACGATCTTTCAAACTGGTATGTCCGTCGCTCACGTCGACGTTTCTGGGATGGAGATGTAGCTGCACTTGCCACACTCCATGAGTGCCTCGAAACCTTGACTCAACTACTCGCACCGATGGTTCCATTTATCGCAGAGCAGACTTGGCAAGAACTCATTCGAGTAGCAAACCCAAGCGCTCCAATCTCTGTCCACCTGACCGACTTCCCAGTTGCAGATGAGTCACTCATTAGCCCTGAACTCAATAAGCAGGTGGCGATGACTCGTCGAGTTGTAGAACTTGGACGCTCTGCGCGAGCCGAATCTGGCGTAAAGATTCGCCAGCCACTTCAGCGCGCTCTAATCTCTGCAAATGGCTGGTCATCCCTTCCGCTTGAGATGAAGGAGCAGATTTCAGATGAGCTCAATGTTCTCGACTTAGCCGATATTGCTGATGCAGATGGAGATCTCGTTGATGTTTCGATTAAAGCGAACTTCAAATCTCTCGGTGCAAAATATGGAAAATCTGTCCAGGATGTTGCCAAGTTGATTTCAGCGGCAGATGCTGTCGCACTTGTAAAGCAACTTCGCTCAGAGAGCTCGACAAAGCTTGGTGAATATGAGATTGATATCAACGATCTTGTAGTCACTGAAGTGCCAAAGAGCGGCTGGATGGTCGCAAGCCATGATGGCGAGAGCGTTGCTCTCGACCTGGAGCTCACTGCAGAGCTCATTGCCGCAGGTAATCTTCGTGAGGTAATCCGAGCAATTCAAGAACGTCGCAAGAGCGATGGTTTTGATATCTCAGATCGCATCTCGATTACCTGGAACTCACTCGATGAACACGCTGGGACTATTGAAGCAGGCAGAGCTCATATCAGTGATGAAGTCCTTGCAACCATTATGGTGCGTGATGCTTCGATGGCTACAAGCGAAGGTGAGTTGGGGTTGGTCTTTACTCTTTCGAGGGCTTAAAGAACGGCAACGATAACTGCTTGAAGCAAGTTGATTGCAATCAAGAGGACGATAAAAGAGAGATCAAGCGCTACGCCACCAAGGCGTAACGGCGGAATGAAGCGACGAACAAATGCCATCGGTGGCTCTGTCACTGTGTAAATCACTTCGAAGATTGCAAGTAGAAATGCGTTGGGGCGCCATGAACGAGCAAACATGCGAATGTAATCGATGATGATGCGCAGGAAGAGCGCAATCTTAAAGAGCGATAAGAGTTGAAGAAGTGCGTTCTGTACAAACATGGCTCAGATCAGCTTTGGTTGTAGAAAGTCGCCTGTGCAGCAGTGCGGTCTTCATTGCTGACATTGACATTTGCTGGAGAGAGAAGGAATACCTTCAAGCTGATTCGTTCGATACGTCCATGAAGGCCAAAGACGAGTCCTGATGCAAAATCAACGAGGCGCTTACGCTCCGACTCTTCCATGTCATCGAGGTTGATGATGACAGGATTTCCTTCACGGTAATACTCCCCGACCTTGCGAGCCTCTGAGTATGAACGTGGTTGAAGTGTGACAATATTGTAAGAAGAGCTCTCTTCAATCAAAGGCTCTTGAATAACATCATGATGGGTACGAACTACAGTGACGCCTGTTGGCTCAGTGCGACGAGATTGAATTGTGCGAGGCTCAACCTTAGTTACGGGAGCCTCTGGAACCTTGATCTCCTCGTCGGTATCTACTAGACCGAGGAAACCCATCATTTTATTGAGTGCTGACATGTGAGTAGGTTACTAGCGGTATTGTCGAGCACCGAGGATTTTGCTCCCTACCCGAATGTGTGTCGCACCATGTTCAAGAGCGATCATGTAATCGCCGCTCATTCCTGCAGAGAGGGATGGAGATTGTGGAAATTGAGCAATAAATCTCTGATGAATCGCAGATATCTCAGAGAAGGCTGCCTCGACTTCATAGTGCACCGGTGGAACTGACATGATTCCGAGCAAATTGATTTCACTTATCTCGCCTACCTTCTCGGACAATGCAAAGAGGTCGGGCTCCTTGAGTCCACCTCTCCCTGGATCTCCATCGAGGGAGAGCTGCAGGAAGATATCTCTCGATTCATTCTTTTCTCGTAGCACACGTGCAATCTTCTCGAGGTGGCCCTCATCATCGAGAGAATGAATACACCCAG
>JBEGSV010000113.1:0-4503 GCA_041179685.1 Actinomycetota bacterium | reverse complement strand
ATCCAAATTTGATAGGGGATCAGTGCGACTCCAGCACGCCACGAGTAGATGAAAGTTGTTACAAGAATAGGAATAGTGAGAATTGCAGTGATTAAAAGCGCTGTGGCAGAACCGACAAAGTTATGTTCCGAGTAAAAGAGATAGGACCAGCGCAGGGCAAATAGAACGCTTACCGTAAAAACCGAAATTGTCGAGATGACAACTAAGGGTTGTGCTTGAGAGATAATTGCATAGAGAGCAATTCCTATAACGACAAAGTTATATGGCCAGATGATTCCAAAGACGAAATCTGGCGGTTGCCACGATGGTTGATTGAGTGATTTGTACCAGCCATAATCACGGTTCCAGTAGTTGGCTCCACCTGCATAGAGCAGAATGAAGGCAAGCCCAATACCTGCACTAGCTATTCTCCATGGAGCCATTTACTACTCCTTAGCACTTCTTGCAGATGCCGAAGATCTCGGCGGTATGTCCGACATCTCGGAATCCATGCTCTTCAGCGACGTTCTTCGCCCATTTTTCAATGGCACCGCCTTCGATTTCAACGGTTTCACCGCAGCTCTTGCAGACAAGGTGATGATGGTGGCTCTCTCCGCAGAGGCGATAAATTGCTTCGCCATCATCGCGACGTAAAACATCAACAATTTTGTCATTGACCAAGCTTTGTAGAGATCGATATACGGTTGTCAGGCCAATGCTCTCGCCTTCACGTTGCATCAGGCGATAGACCTCTTGAGCACTGGCGAAACCGCCAGCACGTTCAAGCGTGCTCAAGACGCGAGGATTGGAGCGAGACAAATTCTTACTCCATACCGTGCAAGAAGCCGACGAGCACCCACATCACGATAACGCCAACGATGGTTGCCACAATTGTGTAGCGCGATTTATGGCGCGAGTGGGCTTCGGGCAAAATGTGCGATGTCGCCAGGTAGATGACAATTCCGGCAAAGAGTGCCAAGTATGTTGCGACGAAGTTTTCGCTGACAGCAAATGATGTTCCAAGCATCGCTCCAGAGATTCGCGCAACTGCGTCAACACCGAGGAGCCAAATACCTTTCTTGCTCCAAGAACCATTCTTGATTAAGAAAGAGACAGTGTTGAGTCCGTCGCTAAATGCATGAACAAGAAGGGCAATAAATACAGCCAAACCAAGTTGGTTAGAAACCGAGAAAGCAACGCCTAGCGCAATGCCATCGAGAAAGACATGTCCACCCATCGCAAGTGCACCAAGCGAGCCGGCAACATTAGATGCGTGGCTATGGTCATGGCCGTAATCTGATTCTGCCGGTTCATGAGAACCAAAGATCTGCTCATAGAAGTGAAGGAGCAGGAAGCCTGCGATCAGCGCAATAGATACCACTGGAGCGTGGAGAAACTCTTGAGTTCCCATCTCGAAGACCTCTGGCAATAAATCAAATGCGACGAGGCCAAGAAGTAAGCCGGCAGAGAGGCCAAGCACAATGTGCAGGCGATCCTTTGACTTAATAGCGATATAGCCGCCAGCTGTTGTAGCCACTGCAGTTACTGCTGCGAGAACGAGTGCGATATTCATGGCGAGAAAGTACCACAAATGAAAATGATTTTCATTACCGTTCGAGAGCGCCAACCCCTAGGCTTGGGCAATGATTGCAATCGCTCGTTTCCGCGTACCAACCGGCCAAGCTGCAGAGTTTCGAGCTCAGTTGGAGGGAGCGCTAGAGGTCTTCACCGAGCGTGATGGCTTTGGGTACGGCGATATCGGCCAGAATCTCGATGAACCAGAGCTCTGGACCCTAGTCACCCATTGGATCAATGTCGGTTCATATCGCCGCGCACTAAGTTCGACGCAGGTAAAGATGGAGGTGGTTCCACTTCTTGCTACTGCCATTGATGAGCCTGGCGCATATTCCAAAGATATTTAGTGCGTTAAACTCACGCCTACGTTCATATATCAGTTCAATCGTTATAGGGGCGCCGACAGCCAGCCGGAGCATTAACTTAATTCCCCGGTTGTAGTTAACCAAAACCGCAAGCGCAAGCGCTTCGGTTTACAACCGGATGGAGCCCATGATGGCCGTAGATCGCCTCGAAAATATTGTCTCTCTCTCAAAGCGTCGCGGCTTTGTATTCCCTTCTTCAGAAATTTACGGCGGCCTCCGTGCTTCTTGGGATTACGGCCCACTCGGAGTCGAGGTCAAGAACAACGTCAAGCGCCAGTGGTGGAAATCAATGGTGATGGGACGCGAAGATGTTGTCGGTCTCGACTCATCAGTCATCTTGGCTCGCGAGGTCTGGGAGGCATCAGGACACGTTGCAACATTTAGCGATCCGCTAACCGAGTGCACCGCTTGCCATAAGCGCTACCGAGCCGATCACCTCGAAGAGCAGTACGAGGCAAAGCATAAGAAAAAGCTCGAATCACTTTCAGAGATGAACTGCCCGGCCTGCGGTAATAAAGGACAATTCACAACACCAAAACAATTCTCAGGTCTACTTAAGACGTTCCTTGGTCCAGTTGAAGATGAATCAGGTCTTGCATACCTTCGTCCAGAGACCGCTCAGGGAATCTTTATCAACTTCGATCAGGTGATGACAACATCACGCAAGAAGCCACCTTTTGGAATCGGCCAAATCGGTAAGTCATTCCGCAACGAAATTACACCAGGAAACTTCATCTTCCGTACTCGTGAATTCGAGCAGATGGAGATGGAATTTTTTGTAGTTCCGGGCACAGATGAGGAATGGCATAAGTACTGGATTGAGACTCGCTTGAATTGGTACAAGGATCTCGGAATTAATCCCGAGCGACTTCGCCTCTTCGAGCACCCTAAAGAGAAGCTATCTCACTACTCAAAGGGCACTACTGATATTGAGTACAAGTTTGAATTCAATGGCACCGAATGGGGCGAGCTCGAAGGTATTGCAAACCGCACCGACTTCGACCTTAAGGCTCACTCTGCTGCATCAGGTAAGGATCTTTCTTACTTTGATCAAGAGAAGAATGAGCGCTGGACTCCATTTGTTATTGAGCCTGCAGCAGGTGTTGATCGATGCGCACTGACCTTCATGATGGATGCCTACACCGAAGATGAGGCGCCAAATGCCAAGGGCGAGATGGAGAAGCGCGCTGTGATGAAGTTTGATCACCGTATTGCACCTGTGAAAGCTGCCGTGCTTCCACTTTCACGTAACGCAGATCTTTCTCCTAAGGCTCGCGATCTCGCAGCACAATTGCGCAAGAACTGGAATATCGATTTCGATGATTCAGGTGCAATTGGCCGTCGTTACCGCCGCCAGGATGAAATCGGTACTCCATATTGCATTACCGTTGACTTCGAAACGCTCGATGACAATGCAGTAACAATTCGCGACCGCAACACAATGGAGCAAGAGCGCATCTCAATTGATCAGGTTGAGTCATGGCTGGCTCCAAAACTATTGGGTTGCTAGTAACCACTTGTTAAAGTCACTCGCCCTTCCGCTTCGGGATGGAGTACATCAGGTAGATCCACCTGTTGTACTCGCTCCGATGGCAGGAATCACCAATGCACCTTTTCGCATGCTCTGTCGCGAACAAGGCGCTGGTTTATTTGTTTCAGAGATGGTGACGGCTCGCGCACTCCTTGAACGCATTCCAGAGACTCTGCGCATGATTGAACCTGGTCCAGGTGAGTGGCCGCGTTCAATCCAGTTATATAGCGTCGATCCGCATCACATGTCAGAAGCGGTAAAGATGATTGGCCGCGAAAATTTAGCGGACCACATTGATATGAACTTCGGATGTCCTGTTCCTAAAGTTACTCGCAAAGGCGGGGGAGCAGCCCTTCCATATAAGCGCAACCTCTTTACAGCAATCGTTAAAGGTGCAGTAGAAGCTGCCAAGCCTTTTGGAATTCCTGTCACAGTCAAGATGCGCATCGGAATCGATACCGATCACCACACATATTTAGAAGCGGCGAAGTCAGCAGCTGATGCTGGCGTTGCCTGGGTTGCACTCCATGCACGTACTGCAGAGCAGATGTATGAAGGCAAAGCAGATTGGTCTGCAATCGCAACTCTCGTAGAACACTTAAAGCCAACCGGAGTGCCCGTTCTTGGTAATGGCGATATCTGGACTGGCGCTGATGCAGTAGAGATGGTCAAGCAAACCAACTGTGCGGGAGTCGTAGTTGGCCGCGGCTGTCTCGGTCGTCCCTGGCTATTTGCCGATCTTGTTGCAGCGCTGCAGGGCGCACAGGCGCCGGTACAGCCTGATCTCTTTGAAGTGCGTGAGGTGATGTTCCGTCATGGCGAATTAATTGTTGATTACTTCGAATCCGAAATTCGTGGATGTCGAGATTTACGTAAACATATGGCCTGGTATCTCAAAGGTTTCCGCGTCCCAAGTGAACTCCGTCGTCAATTCGGAATGGTTTCATCACTTTCCGAACTTCGCTCGCTCCTCGATCAATTAGAGAATCAGCCTTATCCGGTAGAAGTATCAGAGAAGCCACGTGGTCGCACGAGCCATGGTCGCACCCCGAC
>JBEGSV010000112.1:0-21034 GCA_041179685.1 Actinomycetota bacterium | reverse complement strand
AGGCCAAGTGAGTTTTCGGATTCAAAGAAACGTAACCAACGGGAGCGAATTTCAGCGGATTGCACGGTAGGAACTACTCAGCTTTCTTTTTTGTTTTACGTCCCTTATTAATCTGAGCTGCACTCAGAAGCGCACCAGCCACTTTGACTGCAGGACCATTCTTCTCCATAAAGCCTGTAGTTGCATCGGTGACCTTTGTGGTGACCTCTTCAACATTCTTTGTGATACGAGCAAAACTTTCGAGTGGGCTATTGATGAGCTCGAGGGTTCGGGTCGACTCCTCGAGAAGAGGTGAAGTATCTTCAGTAAGAACCTTGAGGCTAGTCGATGCCTCGTCAACCAGTTTTCCGACTCGGACGACTACATACGCTATCGCCACCGCAATGATCAAAAGAGATACTGATGCGATGATTGTTGCAATTCCACCTGGACCCATGTCTGTAAGCCTACCGTTTCAACTTACTTTACTGGCGCTTTTTCAGGCACCCAATCGATCCCGGCTTCTTTTCTCTGCGCTGGGGTGATGGGAGTTGGCGCGCCGGTAAGTGGATCTCCACCGCTGGCGGTCTTAGGAAATGCGATTACCTCACGGATTGAATCAGAATTTGTGAGAAGGGCGCATACACGGTCGAGGCCGAGTGCGATTCCGCCGTGAGGAGGTGGTCCATAGTTAAAGGCCTCAAGGAGGAAGCCAAACTTGCTCTGCGCTTCTTCATCGGTGAGACCAATCACGGAGAAGACATCCTTCTGGATATTGCGATCATGGATACGGATAGATCCGCCACCGAGTTCGGTACCGTTAAGAACAATGTCGTAGGCATAGGCGAGAGCTGAGGCTGGATCGCTCTTAAATGTAGATGCGAACTCAGGCTTTGGACCTGTAAATGGATGGTGAACTGCAGTCCATCCCCCATTGTCAGTTGGCTCAAACATTGGAGCATCGACAACCCAGAGGAACTCCCACTGACCCTCTGCAATCAAACCGCAACGTTTTCCAATTTCAAGACGCGCTGCACCGAGAAGTTGCTGCGAAGCTGAACGTTCGCCAGCAGCAAAGAAGATAGCGTCGCCACTCTTTGCGCCAACAAGAGCAGCAATCCCACTTGCTTCGCTCTCGGAAATATTCTTTGAAACCGGTCCTCCGAGAGTCCCATCCTCATTGACAAGAATGTAAGCAATTCCCTTTGCGCCACGAGCCTTCGCCCAATCCTGCCAGGCATCGAGTTCGCGACGAGGAGTTGATGCGCCACCTGGCATAACAACTGCACCAACATAAGGCGCTTGGAATACACGGAATGGAGTCTCTTTAAAGTAATCAGTGACTTCAACAAGCTCGTAGCCGAAACGAAGATCCGGCTTATCTGACCCGTACTTATCCATGGCATCGGCATATGTCATATGACGGATTGGAGTTGGAATGTCATAACCGACCGACTCTTTCCAAATCTTTACAAGAATCTGCTCTGCAACAGCGAGGATGTCGGCCTGATCGATAAATGACATCTCAATATCAAGCTGCGTGAACTCCGGTTGGCGATCAGCGCGGAAATCTTCATCACGGAAGCAACGCGCAATCTGGTAATACCGTTCCATTCCAGCAACCATCAATAACTGCTTAAAGAGTTGAGGTGATTGTGGAAGCGCATACCAACTACCTGGCTGGAGACGGACAGGAACCAAGAAGTCACGCGCACCTTCCGGAGTAGAACGAGTCAGATACGGAGTTTCGATCTCATGAAAATCTAGCTCCTCCATGACGCGACGAATAGCGGAAGTTACTCGAGAGCGAAGGCGGAGGTTGGCCGCTGGACGTTCGCGACGAAGGTCGAGATAGCGGTAACGAAGACGAACTTCTTCGCTGATCTCTGCCTCCGAACCGGTATCGATCGGAAATGGCAGAGGTGCAGATTCACTGAGAACAATTACATCTGCGGCGAGAATCTCAATCTCGCCCGTTGGAATATTTGAATTCTCATTACCGGCAGGGCGCTTACGCACCGTTCCCTTGATCTGAAGGCACCACTCTGCACGGAGCGCCCCAGCGACAGCTTCATCGCTAATGACAACCTGCACTGAGCCAGTACCGTCACGAAGGTCGATAAAAGCGACTCCACCATGGTCACGGCGGCGTGAAACCCATCCTGCTAGAGAAACAGTTATGCCTTCGTGGCTGGCTCGAAGTGAGCCTGCATCATGTGTTCGTAACATCGTCTGGATTCGCCTTTAAACGTGGGTGATGTGCAACAGGCTTACGCCTCAAGCACCTTATGCAATTCGCCTATCTTAACGGAGATTGAACTCCCATCGCTCATACGTTTGAGCTCAACGGTGCCACTTTCTCGCTCGCTCTCTCCAATGACTGCTACGAAGCGAGCACCGCTCTTATCGGCAGCCTTCATCGCGCCTTTGAGTGAGCGATCACCAAATGCAACCTCTACCGAATGGCCACTCTCACGGGTAGCGGCAGCAATTTTTAGGGCGTATCCCTTGAAATCCTCGCCCATAGGAATAATAAAGAGGTCGGAGGTGAAGCCCTGTACCGGAAGAGTGTTCTCTGCAATCGCTGCGAGCAACGCTCTATCTACGCCAAGTCCAAAACCAATTCCAGAGAGCGCTTGGCCACCGAGGACCTCCATTAGACCGTCATAGCGTCCGCCGCCACCGATGCCGCTCTGGGCTCCTAGATCTTCATGAACAAATTCGAAGGTGGTACCAGTGTAGTAATCGAGACCTCTGACCATGCGCTTATTGATTACAAATGCGACACCTAAATCCGTGAGGTATTCCTTCACCTTTTCGAAATGGCTCCGTGAATAATCACTGAGGTAATCCATCAGAATTGGAGCCGCAGACATCGCGCTCTTGATCTCTGGACGCTTATCATCAAAGAGGCGTAAAGGATTGAGTTCGGCGCGGGCACGCGTTGCCTCATCAAGATCAAGTGCATTAATAAATTTCATGAGGTCAACGCGATGAGCGGCGCGAGATTGCGCATCCCCCAGTGAAGTTATTTCGAGTCGATAATTCTTAAGTCCAAGATTCTTAAAACCTCGATCCGCAATGGCGATGACCTCTGCATCTAATGCCGGATCATCAATACCGATTGCCTCGATTCCGACTTGATAGAACTGGCGATAACGACCCGCCTGTGGTCGTTCTGCTCGGAAAAATTGGCCGGAGTACCACGCTTTGACTGGCAGTTGACCGCGATCAAGGTTTGATTCAATCACTGCGCGCATGACCCCTGCTGTGCCTTCAGGTCTTAAGGTAATTGAGCGACCGCCTCGATCTTCAAATGTATACATCTCTTTCGTGACGACATCGGTCGATTCGCCAACACCGCGATTAAAGAGCGAAGTATCTTCAAAGACAGGAAGCTCCATTAATTGATAACCCGCACGCTTGGCTGGAGATATCAACTGCTCACGAACCCATTCGAAAGCTTGGGATTCAGGAGGTAGATATTCACGCACACCTTTGGGAGCAGCGATTTTCTCAAATTTCATGGACAACCCTTCGTTATGCCAATTCTTTCAGATATGGGTTGGTTTTGCGTTCATATTGAATTGTCGTCTCGTCTCCATGTCCCGGCAGAACTCGAATGCCATTATCGAGAGTGAGGACTTTCTTCGATAATGTATTGCGCATATCAGAGGCGCTCCCAGTGGGAAGATCAGTGCGACCGATGGAACCTGCGAATAGAACATCGCCGCTGAGCAATATTTCATCGTTTATTAAGAACATCAGAGAGCCCCGCGTGTGTCCAGGTGCATGAATCGCTCTGATCTTCATTCCAAGAAAATCTAAGATCGACCCATCTTTAAGAGTCTCAACCTTCACAGGTTCGGCGAAGCTCATCCCTCTCAATTGATCCGCAAATTGTGGACCATGGATGGATGCCGGATCTGCGATAAATCGACGATCCTCCGAATGTATATAGGCCGGGATGTCATAACCATCTGCGAGGGGTTTGACAGAGAATGTGTGGTCGAGATGGCCGTGGGTTAAGAGGGCGGCAACTGGCTTAAAGCCCTCCTCAGAGACTATGAGCTCTACCTCGGCAGAGATATCTGTCATTCCAGGATCGACGATGATGCACTCGCCACGGGCTTCAGCTGCAATAACCCAGCAATTGGTTGCAAACATAGGAGCGACAAATGAGCGTACGAGCATTGTGGACTCCCCTGGTTTACGCCTGCGATTTACTGCGTGAGGCGGTACAGGGTACCTTTTCCTCATAACAACCGCTGATAACGAAGGCCACAATGGCCAACGCGCTGAAAGGGACCGCCATGACTGAATCACATAACCCAACAGAGATCGCTAATGCAGCAAAGGCACATGTAAGTGCAGCCTCTGCCTTGATTGGAGATCCTGCCCAATTCGGTCGAGTCGGTGAAGATGGCACTGTCTATGTGCGCACCCCACAAGGCGAGAAGGCGGTCGGTTCTTATCCAGGAAAGAGCGCCGAAGAAGCGCTTGCATATTTCGTCCGTAAATTTGAAGCGCTCGCCTCAGAGGTGGCACTTACCGCCGCTCGCATCAAAAGTGGCGCGATGGTTCCACAAGATGCATATGAGGCGGTAAAGAAGTTGCGCCAACAAGTGGCCGAACTAAATGGCGTCGGAGATCTCGTTGCACTTGCGGCATCTGTCGAGCAGATCGAACCTCTCATCGAGGGACATCGCGAGGCGTATGAGGCGAAGAAAGCTCAGGAGAGCGCAGCAAAGGCAGCGCGTCGGGCTCAGATTCTTGTAGAGAAAGAGAAGATTGTCTCTGAGGCTGAGTCACTTGCACTCTCAGAGTCATGGAAATCAACCGGTGATCGCCTCAAAGTACTCCTCGATGAGTGGAAGGCAGCTCCACGTCTTGATAAGAAAGTTGATGGAGAGTTCTGGAAGAGATTCTCTGCCTCCCGCAATAAATTTGATAAGCGCCGTCGCGCTCACTTTGCACAGCTTGAAGCTGTCTCTTCTGTCGTCTCTTCGGCTAAGGAGGCAATTGTTCAAGAGGCAGAGAAGTTGGCTACAAGTACCGATTGGGTTGCAACTGCTCGCCGATTCAAGGCGTTGATGGATCAGTGGAAGGCAGCTGGTCGCGGCAAGAAGAGCGACGATACAAAATTATGGAATCGATTCAAGGCAGCTCAGGATCAGTTCTTCGCTGCAAAGAACGCAGATCTAGAGAAGCGTGAAGTCAGCATGGCTGCAAATCTCATCAAGCGTGAAGAGCTACTTCCTAAGATTGAAGCTCTCGTGCCATTCACTGATGTTAAGGCAGCTAAGGCAGCTTTCAGAGATCTCATGAACGAGTGGAGCAAGATCGGCATCACCAATCGAGATAAGCGCGCCGCTCTTGATGCTCGCGTAGCTGCAGTAGAAGAAGCGATTAAGAGCGCAGAGGCAGAAATCTGGCGAAAGAGTGATCCAGCGGCTAAAGCTCGTGCTGCTGATGTTGTTGCACAGCTCTCAGAGTCAATTGCAAATTACGAGAAGGCTGCGGCAAAGGCAGAGGCTTCTGGGAATCCTAAGAAGGCACAGGAAGCACGCGAATCTGCCGCGGCACGTAAGGTATGGCTTGCTGAAGCAGAAAAATCTCTCGCTGAATTTAAGTAAGCGAGCAATTCACTAGGTACGGTAAACGTCGTAGACACCCTCGACGTTACGGACCGCTGCTAAGACCGAATCAAGGTGCTTTGCGTCTGCCATCTCGAAGGTGAACTTTGAGATGGCTACACGATCCTTCGATGTACTCACCGCCGCACTCAAGATATTAACGTGCTGCTCGGAAAGTGTGCGAGTAACATCCGCCAAGAGTCTTGCCCGGTCTAGCGCTTCAATTTGAATGTTAACCAAGAAGACGCTCGCGGCGCCTGCCAGCCAGCTGACTGCAACAACTCGCTCACCTTGATGCTCGACTAGATCCGATGCATTTCGACAATCAACACGATGTACCGAAATTCCAGATCCTTTAGTAATAAAACCCATGATCTCATCACCAGGTACCGGGGTGCAGCATCGAGCGAGTTTCACCAAGACATCATCAACACCCTCGACCTTGATGGCGCTGGAAGTTCTCTTTGCCACCTGATTATCCGTTGGAATGATTTCAACCGAAGGTTCAGGATGAGAATCTTCCACACCCATTGAAACTATTAACTTTTCGATGACCGAGGCGGCTGAGACATGGCCATCACCCACCGCGCTATAGAGCGCATCAATATCGGCATAATGTAAATCGTGAGCTAGCTCCAATAGCGCATGGCCTGCAAATATCTTCTGCAGCGGCAATCCCGCCTTACGCATCTGACGCGCAATAGATTCTCGACCAGCATCGATCGCTTCTTCACGACGTTCTTTGCTAAACCAGGCTTTGATCTTCGACCTTGCTCGTGGGCTCTTTACAAAATTGAGCCAGTCGCGACTTGGTCCCGCTGAATCTGACTTATTGGTAACAATTTCAACTACATCGCCGTTGCTCAGCTTTGATTCCAACGGAACTAAGCGGCCATTGACCTTGGCGCCGGCACATCGAAGACCTACATCGGTATGAACAGAGAAAGCGAAGTCGACCGGAGTAGATCCACCTGGCAAGGCGATAACGGAGCCCTTCGGTGTAAATACGAAGACTTCTGGACTTCCAAGATCGAATCGGAGAGCTTCGAGAAATTCAGAGGGGTCTTCTGTCTCCTTCTGCCATTCATGTAACTGGCGGAGCCATAACATCTCTGGGGATTTCTGCTCTCCCCCTTGCTTATATTTCCAGTGGGCTGCGATTCCGAACTCGGCGCGTGAATGCATATCGTAGGTGCGAATCTGAATTTCAATCGCCTTACCATTAGGTCCAATTACCGTTGTATGGAGAGATTGATAGAGATTGAACTTAGGCATCGCGATGTAATCTTTAAAGCGACCAGGGATTGGGCTCCAACGCGCATGGATTGAACCAAGAACGGCGTAACAATCCTTCACATCATTGACAAGTACGCGGATTCCGACCAAATCATAAATATCATTAAAGTCTCGGCCGCGGACAACCATCTTCTGATAGACAGAGTAATAATGCTTCTTCCGCCCGGTGACAGTGGATTGAATGCCGTCTTTTGCAAGATCCTCTTCAACCGCTGAAATAACTTCGGAGGTAAGCGCATCTCTCGATGGAGATCTCTCTGCCACAAGGCGGGTGATCTCTTCATATTTCTTCGGCTCAATCACCGCAAAGCTGAGATCTTCGAGCTCCCATTTAATCGCATTCATACCAAGTCTATGAGCGAGAGGTGCATAGATATCGAGAGTCTCGCGAGCTTTACGTGTTGCGCTCTCGGATGAGACATAACCCCAAGTACGAGCGTTATGGAGACGATCAGCCAACTTAATAACGAGAACGCGGATATCGCGAGACATTGCAATTACCATCTTGCGAACTGTCTCGGCTTCTGCGGTAGGACCGTACGTCAACTTATCGAGTTTGGTAACGCCATCAACAAGATTAGCCACCTCATCACCAAAGTCATGGCGAAGCTGATCTAATGAATAAGGCGTATCTTCAACTGTGTCGTGAAGAATTGAGGCAACGACAGTTGTTGTATTGAGCCCAAGCTCTGCAAGGATTTCGGAGACTGCGACCGGGTGCGTGATGTACTCCTCACCTGATTTACGCACCTGCCCAGCATGGGCTTCATTAGCAATCGTGAACGCGCGACGCAATAGTTCTTCGTCGACATTTTCGTAATGCTCCTTGAGTGACCCAATGAGGGGGTCAATCAAGGATACGTCAGCCATAAATCGAAAGGGTTACTTGCGACCCTTGCGCTTTGGTTGATTACGTGGGCCTCTACCGGTTGATGGACGCACAGCATGAATCTCACCAGAAACTGGCGCAGCTCCCCCGCGTGCTGCAACGCGCTTTGCAAGCGCAATCATCGCTGGCTCCTTCTCGCGAAGCGCTGCCAAGAATGGTGGAGCGATGAAGATGGAAGAGTATGTACCCACCGCAAGACCGATAAAGAGTGCGAGTGAGAGATCCTTTAAGGTGCCTGCACCAAGTAGGCCAGCTCCAACAAAGAGAATCGATCCCACTGGAAGGAGGGCGATGATCGATGTATTGGCCGAGCGAACAATTGTCTGATTGACAGCGAGGTTAGCGGCATCAGAATAAGTGCTCTTGCCTGATGCTGCGATTGATTTGGTGTTCTCGCGAACCTTATCGAAGACAATAACGGTGTCATAGAGTGAGTAACCAAGGATGGTTAAGAATCCAATAACGGTAGCCGGAGTTACATCGAAACCAACCACGGCGTAAATACCTACCGTGATCAATACGTCGTGAACCACGGCAACAATTGCAGCGATAGCCATCTTTGGCTCAAATGTCATAGCCAAGAAGAGCATTACCGCTAGCAAGAAAGCGATGAGGCCATAGAGCGCCTTCTTCGTGATCTCCTTACCCCAAGATGGGCCAACGATTTGGGTATCGATATCCTCAAGGGCAACTGCAAACTTAGCTACAAGAGCGTTTTCAACAGCTGAAGATTGTGCAGGTGACAAAGTTCCGGTCTGCACGCGAATCTTTGAATCACCGATCTTCTGAACTATAAGTTCGCCCTCGATGCCGACTGATTCAACGGTTTCGCGAGCCTCTTCAACGCTGATGCCTGCCTTGTTAACGGTGTATGAAGAACCACCCTTAAACTCGATTCCGAGATGGAGTCCCTGAATGGCAAGAGCTCCGATTGAAATCAGAACAAAGACCGCTGAAATTGAATACCAGCGCTTGCGATTTCCGATGATGTTAAATGAAGTCTCACCTGAGTAGAGACGATTACCTAATCCTGAAAGTCGAGCCATCTTATTAACCCTCCACGTTCTCTGATGTAGCTGAACCACGAGTCATTGGACTCTTGGTTCCGACGCTCTTCGCTGAGAGCCCTGATAGCGGATGACCCGATGAGAAGAATTCGATTCTTGCAAGAAGTGTCATCAACGGCTTGGTGAAGATGAAGACCACCAAGAGGTCGATCAAGGTTGTAAGACCGAGTGTGAATGCAAAGCCACGTACGCCACCTACTGCGAAGAAGTAGAGAAGCACAGCAGCGAGAATAGAGATCATGTCAGCAACGATGATGGTGTGACGGGCGCGAAGCCAGCCAGACTCAACAGCCGAGCGGAGTGATCGACCTTCACGCGCCTCGTCACGGATGCGCTCAAAGTAGACGATGAACGAGTCAGCGGTGACACCGATTGCAACAATTGCTCCTGCGATTCCCGCCAAGGTGAGGGTGAATCCAATCGCCTCTCCTAAGACCAAGAAGGTGAGATAGAGCATGCCTGCTGCAACGAGAAGTGAAGCCACGGTAACGAAGCCAAGGACGCGGTAGTAGATAACTGAGAAGATAAATACGAGAAGCATTCCCAGTGCACCAGCGAGAAGGCCAGCGTTGAGCTGATCCGCACCGAGCGTTGGTGAAACCTGCTGAACTTCACCGCGATCGAATGCCAGCGGAAGCGCACCATACTTCAATACATTTGCAAGATCCTGTGCCTCTACTTGGCTGAAGTTACCGGTGATCTGTGCATTTCCTGATGGAATCGCCTCGTTAATTGATGGAGCTGAAACCACAAGTCCATC
This sequence comes from Actinomycetota bacterium, assembly GCA_041179685.1. Classification (GTDB taxonomy): domain Bacteria; phylum Actinomycetota; class Actinomycetes; order Nanopelagicales; family Nanopelagicaceae; genus Planktophila. The sequence continues at coordinate 11,407 of JBEGSV010000112.1, read as the reverse complement.
GAGAACGATAGCTACCTGATTCTGTGGTGAGGCAAGTGAAGTTACGCGGTTGGTAAGGGCTGCGAAAGCCTTTGTTCCTTCACCATTGAATGTGAGAGATACTGTCCAGACGCTTCCTGCCTGAGTATCGAGTCCGGATTCCGCCTTAGAAACCTGTGTTCCTAAAACTTCTGCTGGCGCCAAAATGAATTTGCTAAAGCCAGAGCGCTCACAAGCAACAATTGTCTCTGCTGGTGAATCTGCGCCTGTGCCTTGAAGATTTGCTGGATTTGTACAATCAAGGGCGGCAAATTGAGCATTAAGCTCTGCAGAGACACCTGCAACTGGAGTTGCAGCATCTGCACCTGTACCTGGTGTACCTGCCGCAGTTGCAAGAACCTGACGGAAGCGAAGTTCAGCTGTCTGCCCAACGAGATCGACCACACGTCGACCTGAATCACCTGGTACCGAAATTACGATTTGGCGATTTGTTCCGCTGCCCTGTGCTGTTACTTCAGACTCGGCTACACCCAGTGAGTTAACGCGTTGGCGGATAATCGAAACTGCTTGATCAATCGCCTCTGATGTAATTTTATTTGAGTCATTCGATGCGCGAGGTTGAAGCGTGACGCTTGTTCCTCCACGGAGATCGAGGCCGAGGCGGACGGAAGTTGCGCCTTGAAGGAGAGCTGTTGCAGTGAGGCCGACGAGAATGAGGGCCAGAATTGCAAGGGCGCGCACTGGGCGGCCGGAGCTCTTTACTGTTTTATTTGGTGTGGACATAGGGGCAGAGTCTAGGCGCTACGGCGTCGAGGTGTCGAAAAGTGAGGCCGCGCCAGGAGGTGGCGTTCGTCCCACATGCTCATACCCCGCTGGCGTGGCAACTCGACCGCGAGGCGTCCTTGCCATCAAGCCATGTCGAACGAGGAACGGCTCTGCCACCGCTTCCACTGTCTCCACCTCTTCGCCCACGGCGATAGCCAAGGTCGAAAGCCCCACTGGGCCACCGTTAAATCTATCTATGAGCGCAAGGAGAACAGATCGATCAAGTCGATCCAACCCTTTCTCGTCAACTTCGTAGATTTCAAGAGCTCGAAGGGCGTGCTGGTGTGAGAGTTGAGTTGAACCAGAAATCTGAGCAAGATCGCGCACTCGACGGAGCAATCGGTTTGCGATTCGAGGCGTTCCGCGAGAGCGCCCAGCGATCTCTGCCACAGCTGCGCCATCGATAGCGACACCTAGGAGGGATGCACTTCGCGCGATAACTTTTTCGAGTTCTTCGCTCTCATAGAAATCAAGATGAGCTGTGAAACCGAAGCGATCACGAAGAGGCGAAGGAAGTAATCCTGCACGAGTAGTTGCACCTACCAATGTGAAGTGAGGGAGCTGAAGTGGAATTGAGGTTGCTCCTGGACCTTTGCCAACAATTACATCTACCCGAAAATCTTCCATCGCCATATAGAGAAGTTCCTCTGCAGGACGAGAAAGTCGATGGATTTCGTCGAGGAACAGGATCTCACCCTCTACCAGCGAAGAGAGGATCGCTGCTAGATCTCCGGCATGTGTGATCGCTGGACCGCTCGAGATGCGGATCGGTGCTCCCATCTCCCCGGCAAGAATCATTGCAAGCGTTGTCTTTCCTAATCCCGGAGGACCAGAGAGAAGTATGTGATCAGCCGAAGCTCCGCGAGACTTAGCCGCAGTCAAAAGAACGCTTAACTGCTCGCGAACTCGATGTTGTCCGACGAATTCATCGAGCGACTTTGGTCGTAGCGCAAGCTCAGCTGTCGACTCTTCATTTGACGTGACGAGAAGATTGGGATCCACGATGCGTTCGCTCATCGCTTGCCATTCTGCAGAGATAACTTGAGGAGCTCTGGAACGCTCATCGCTGATGGATCTTCACCGATTTCAACCAGATGTGCGAAGGTATTGTTAATTGCAAGATCTGAGTCTTTAGCAGAGAAACCAAGGCCAGTGAGCGCGGATAACAATTGATCACGAACAGCTGAATGGGTAACTAGCTGTGGAGCACTAGTGTCACTCACCAACTTCCCCTTCAACTCAAGGATCAATCGTTGCGCACCTTTACGTCCAATGCCAGGAACCTTTTCGATTGCAGCGATATCCTCCAAAGAAATTGCACGGGCAAGTTCATCCGGAGTGAGGGCGCCAGTTATCGCAAGCGCGACTTTAGGACCAATACCTGTAACTGTCTGGAGAGTTTCGTAGATATCTCGATCGCGTGAATCGAGAAAACCAAAGAGCGTCATGGAATCTTCGCGCACTACTAGCGTTGTCGCCAGAGAAATCTCAGAGCCGATAACGATATTGGTGGATGTTCTCGGTGTTATTGAAATCGCATAACCGACTCCCCCGACCTCAAGAACCACCTTCTCGGTAGTGAGGTGGCGGACGGTGCCGGTGAGGTGGGAAATCATTGTGCCCTCAGTTTAGCAAGGCGTGCTTTCTCTGCCTGTACCGCAGTTGCCAGGCGAGATGTATTTTCACCGCGCCAAGCATGTGTAATTGCCAGCGCAAGGGAATCTGTTGCATCAACCGGTTTAGGAATAACTTCTAATGCGAGTATTCGCTTCACCATTTCGGCAACCTGAACCTTGCCAGCGCGACCTGAACCAGTGACAGCTGCCTTAACCTCAGATGGCGTGTGCATCGCCACTGGAATTCCACGACGTGCCGCAATAAGTAAGGCGATTCCGGCTGCTTGACCTGTTCCCATTACCGTTCGAACGTTATGTTGAGCGAAGACTCTTTCAACTGCTACGACATCTGGTTGTGTGCGTTCGATCCATTGCTCAATTTCTCGTTCAATTCCAAGCAATCGCTCTTCTAGCGGGGAATCAACCGGGGTAAGGATTACACCGACATCAATTAGCGTGAGCTCGCGCGAACTTTTCTGAGCGATAACACCAACTCCGCAGCGAGTAAGACCAGGGTCAATACCCATGATGATTTTCGCAGCAGCCATGCCTCAAAGCCTATGGTGCGAGGAGAGAAAAGTTATTAAAGGCTCGCCATTACTTCATCAGATACATCGAAATTAGCGAAGACGTTCTGCACGTCATCAAGCTCTTCGATTGCATCAATGAGTTCGAAGACCTTCTTTGCTCCATCGGCGTCAAGCGGGATGCTCATTGACGGAAGAAATGAAGAATCTGCAGATTCGTAATCGATACCAGCGCCTTGAAGAGCGGTTCGGGCTGCAACAAGATCTGATGCTTCACAGACGACCTCAAAAGATTCGCCAAGATCATTTACCTCTTCAACGCCAGCTTCGAGTGCTGCCTCGAGAATGGAATCTTCAGTTACTCCCGCAACTTTATTGACGATAATGACACCTTTGCGATTAAAGAGGTATGCGACAGAACCTGGATCTGCCATGGTTCCACCATTGCGAGTAACAGCTACGCGAACTTCAGAGGCTGCGCGGTTGCGATTATCAGATAGACACTCGATCATGATGGCCACACCATTTGGTCCGTAGCCCTCATACATAATTGTCTGCCAATCGGCGCCACCTGATTCGAGTCCGGCGCCACGCTTAACAGCGCGTTCAATATTGTCAGCCGGCATTGAGTTCTTCTTCGCCTTGGCAATCGCATCAAAGAGGGTTGGGTTTCCATCTACATCTGGGCCACCATTGCGGGCAGCAACTTCGATCGCCTTGATCAACTTTGCAAAATTCTTGGCGCGACGGCTATCGATGACAGCCTTCTTATGTTTGGTAGTTGCCCACTTGGAATGGCCTGACATGGATCACCTCTAAGTACTCGTTAACAATGAAAAACTATGGCGTAAGAGTAGCGTCTAGCGACATATCTCTTCAAAAAAGTACTGGTGAACGCTGAGGTCGCCGGTGAGCTCTGGGTGAAAACTTGTAGCAAAGAGCCTGCCTTGGCGAACGGCGACAGCGTGACCTGCTGTTGTCGCGAGGACTTCAACTGATGCGCCAACTTCCTCAACCCATGGCGCTCTAATGAAGACGCCATTTACCGTCTTGCCAGCGAATTCGATTTCGCCTTCGAACGATTCAACTTGGCGACCGAATGCATTGCGCCTTACGGTCATATCGATTCCGCCAAAAGTTTCTTGTCCATCTGCACCGCCTACGATGCGATCGGAGAGCAAGATCATTCCAGCACATGAACCGTAGACCGGAAAACCTGACGCGATCTTCTGACGAATTGGTTGAAAGAGTTCAAAGTTCTTAGCCAGAAGGGCAATTGTTGTCGACTCTCCTCCGGGGAGAATAAGCGCATCGATTTCTTCAAGTTCAGAGACCCGACGAACACCAATAGCGGTATGACCGGATTTCTCGCTCGCAGCGATATGTTCGCGGAAATCGCCTTGTAGAGCGAGAACACCAATCTTCATTGAGTGTGTAAGTTACCAACCGCGCTCTGCGAGGCGATGAGGCACTGGAATATCAGCAACGTTGATGCCAACCATCGCTTCACCCAAACCGCGGGACGCCTCTGCAAGAACCTTAGGGTCATTGAAGAAGGTTGTTGCCTTGACGCATGCAGCTGCACGAGCGGCTGGATTTCCAGATTTGAAGATACCGGAACCCACAAAGACTCCATCGGCGCCCATCTGCATCATGAGCGCAGCATCAGCTGGTGTTGCGATACCACCGGCAGTAAAGAGTACGACTGGAAGTTTGCCAGTCTGGGCGACTTCCTGGACAAGAGCAAAAGGCGCCTGCATCTCTTTAGCTGCGACATAGAGTTCATCTTCGCGCATTGAGGTAAGGCGACGAATCTCTGATCCAATTGTGCGCATATGTGTCATCGCGTTAGAAACATCGCCGGTTCCAGCTTCGCCCTTTGAGCGGATCATCGCCGCGCCCTCATTGATGCGTCGTAGCGCTTCTCCGAGATTGGTAGCGCCACAGACAAAAGGAATCTTGAAGTTCCACTTATCGATGTGGTTGGTGAAATCCGCTGGAGTCAGCACTTCGGACTCGTCGATGTAATCGACTTCTAGGCTCTCGATAATCTGCGCTTCAACAAAATGGCCGATGCGTACCTTTGCCATTACCGGAATCGATACAGCTGCCTGAATCTGCTGAATCATGTCCGGATCCGACATACGGGCTACGCCACCTTGTGCGCGAATATCTGCTGGGACTCGCTCAAGTGCCATCACGGCACAAGCGCCTGCATCTTCTGCGATCTTCGCCTGTTCGACGTTGACGACATCCATGATGACGCCACCTTTGAGCATCTCAGCCATGCCACGCTTAACGCGTGCGGTACCTGTTGTCTCAGACATTGATAGACCCCTTTAAGAGAGTTGAAAGATCGCTTCTACAGGCTCGGAAGTCTACTTCCTGGTCGTATTTGTTGCATCTTGCACTTGAATGGGAAGAAAAACAGGCTCTTTTGAAGTCAGGGCGAACCAAATCTGGCCTCGATCAAAGGTTGCTTCCTCGCCATTGAGATCCGTGAAGGTAGTTCCGGATTCTTCTGATGGTCGGCTCCACCTACATGGTAGATAGCCTCCATTGCGCAAGAGATAACAGGTACCTTCACCGACAGTTGCCGAGAATGGCGTAACTCCCCCGACTTTATCTTTATAGATTGAATCGGTTATCGAAACTATCTGGATAACGATTGTCTGCGGACCCAAGATGTAACCAACCGAATCGCGATTAAGATTGCCATTGTGAGTGAGCAACCATCGCTCTTCTTCCTTCGACCAGGTGGCTTCGTAATTACTAGCCGGCCACGATATCCGTGCACTCTTTATCAAGACGCGCTCAGAAGATGGATCACCAAAACTCCATCCCATATCTTTCGAGGTTGCTAGAGAGAAACCGCGTTCCTTAGCTTCTTGTAGCAGTTCAGGAACTTTTACCATCATCGCATAAGGAGCAATCCGGGTTGGTTCGTTGTAGTAATAATTGGGGCCGAACTTATTTGCGCCAACGTCATAGAGATTCGCCGCGGCAATCTCGGGCAGCAATAGACGCTGTGCGCCGCTATAGGAGAAACCAACTTTTCCATATTGAGCCAGCAGTTCAAGATCGGAAATTCGGGCCGAACGAACCGGGCCTACCAATGGTGGAAACTTTGATGAGAAGAGCGCTGCCAAACGGGTGAGACCGCCTTCTACCTGCTCGATATATACAACATCCGCACTTTTGAGCCCCACCTGAGGATGGGCATATGTAGTGTCATCGATCTTCACTACGAGGATGGGGCCATCGCTTCCTTCGAGGCCCGTCAAAGAGTTTCGAGGGCCAGGATCGGTGAAGGGTAGCGAAAAGTTGGCAACCGGCACCGTGCCAAAGATTGCAACCAGAACAGTCAGAATCGATGCAGAAGCGAGGAGTGCGAGTAGAAACTTCTTAAAGAACATCAGCTTCAAATTCATAAGTCACTGGAAGAGGTGCACGGCCGGCCAATCTAAAGGTGCGAATGATCCATTTAGAACGTATTAACTGAGTTCTGTTCACTGATTCAACATGAAGTGCAATGGCAACCTTAATCTTTTCGTTGAGATCACTGAGTTCGCGAAGTAACTCTTGCTCAAGCGCTCCTTGCATCGTCTCTGAAGTTTCTAACAAAATTCCTAGAGTTCCCGATAATCCGGTCTCTGCCTGTGACCGATCCTTAACGCTCGCATCTCGCGCTTGGTGTGCAGCGAAGGTGAGAAGTAGTGAAGAGGCAGGGTCGGCAATCTCAGACCGGGCAATTTCAAGGGCTATTGCTGCACGTCGCTGAAGCAAGCCATCGAGATTGGCCCAGCTGGTTTCTACGCGATGATGTAGGCGATCCAATCGAGTGGCGAGAAAAGAGAGATACCAAGCAAAGATTGCTATCAGGAAGAGAACAAGGAGGGATTTAAAATTCATATCACTTTCCTAGAAACTTATTCCAGCCGCGATTATCGGATGAGAGGGTTACTTTACCTAGACCGACCATCGCCATCTCATAAACATCATAAATGCGCATCGCCACCTCATCCCAATCGAACTTCTGTGCATAAATCTTTCCCTCAATTTTCAACTTTTCGCGCTCTGTTGGGTTTTGCAATAGCGATGAAATTGAATTTGCTAGAGAGCTGGCATCTTCAGAGCTGAAGAGAGATCCATATGCACCGTTACCCAAGAGCGCCTTGAAGGCAGGAATATCGCTGGCTACGACAACAGCACCTGCGGCAAGTGCCTCGGCAAGGATAATTCCAAAAGACTCTCCTCCGGTGTTGGGTGCAACATAAACACCAATCGAGTGGAGGAAATCGGCCTTCTCTTGCTCCGTGACTCTTCCGAGAAAGGAGAATCGATCGTGAAGATGAGAAGGAACGTCTTGAAGAAACTCTGCTGCATCGCCTGGCCCGGCAACTATGACGCGAACATCGGGAACTTCGCGGATGATCTGAGGCAACGCAGAAACCAAAATCGATAAGCCTTTACGTGGCTCCTGGAATCTTCCGATAAATCCAATTGAATTTCCAGACCATTGTGGGTTGAGGGCGCCATTTGCTAAACGTCGCGCATAGATTCCATTAGGGACAACAACTGCATCGGTTTCCAGGTGCTCAGTGAGCGTTTCACGAGCGGCTTCACTGACGGCAATTCTCGCTGTGAGTTTTTCGATCACCGGTTCAAGGATAGGTCCAATAGCAAAAATTGCCTTCTGCTTCTTTGCTGATGCGTGGAATGTTCCGACTAGAGGCCCCTCAGCGGCAAAACAAGCCAAGAGAGATATCGATGGAATTGCAGGTTCGTGAAGATGCAAAAGATCGAATTCTCCTTGAGCAATCCAATGTCTTACTCGCGAGAAAGCGATTGGTCCAAAGAGGATCCTTGCGACAGCGCCGTTATAAGGAATCGAAATTGGCTTGCCCGCACTTACGACATAATCTGGAAGATTTTCCTCTTCTGAAGTCGGAGCGAGGACTGAAACGTAGTGGCCTTGAGATATGAGATATGTTGCGAGATCTGCAATATGTGCTTGAACTCCGCCGGGCGTATCCCAACCATATGGACAGACAATGCCAATACGTTTTCGCTCAAATGTCATCAGTAGATTCCTTCTTCAATCCAAATCCTCTGGAGCATATGCCAATCTTGTGGAGCTTGAGCTATGCCAATCTCAAAGGCCTGCGCAATCTGCTGCACTGTTTGGCTTATCTTTTCACTCTCAATATCTGATGACGATATCTCAATTGCGCGAAAATCAATATGAATTCCAGTGCGCGAGTAGCTGACATGGGCGGCAACTAGGGGAAGGCCTTCCTTAATCGCAAGCACTGCGGGACCTGCCGGCATCTTCGCCTTTGCCCCAAAGAAGGTGACCTCTATCCCCGATGAGGAGAGGTCACGATCGGCAACAAGTGCGATAAGCCTCTTCTCGCGCGCACGCTTCATTAAAGTCACAAAGGCGCGAGAATCCAAACCTAAAACTTCAAAACCCATCTCTTCTCTATAGGCAAGGAACTTCTTAAACAACTTTTCAGGTTTAAGCACCTCGGCAACTGTAACTAGTGGATATCCCTCATTACAGAAATATGCGCCAGCATGATCCCAGTTGCCCGAGTGAGGAAGTGCAATTACGACGCCTCTCCCCTGGTTCATGGGCTCTCGCAAGAGATGGTCATTACTCGTTGTTACCGTCGCTGCGATTCTATGAGGGCTCCAACGATGAATTCTGAAGGTGTCGCACCAATACCGCATATAGCTTTCTAGGCCAGCGATAACGAGATTCTCAAGTTCTTCCGGCGAAATACCGGGTTGAACTACTGAATAGTTAGTCCGGAGCCTACGGACGCTCTTTCCATTTTTGCGATACATGAAAAGCGCGATCCTAGAAAAAACTTTATATGCCACCTTTTCCGGCAGAACTCCAATTAATTTCCAACCGAGAAGATAGGCAAGATATGAGAGATGGGCGCCCATCTAAGCTAAGCCTCTACGAACAACGAGTATTCGCTGGATGACAGTGATGACACTCAGCAACAACAGAATCCACATCAGAATTGCCAAGATATACGGAACCCCCAGACCGTGGAATCCAATCGCAGTCAGCGCAAGGATTAATCTTTCAGTTCTCTCCGCGATTCCAACGGTGCAACTGATTCCGAAAGCCTCTGCCTTTGCACGGATATATGGAACAAGGAATCCAAAGACAATGGTCGCAATAATTACCGGATAGATAGCCAAATCTTCAATGATGCAGTAGATCGCTAGACTGCCAAGGATTACAGAGTCAGTGACGCGATCACAAGTGGAATCAAGAAACCCTCCCCACGCGCTTGCACCCGTCTCCGAGAGTCGAGCTATCGCCCCATCGAAGAGGTCACTCAGCGCAAAGACGACAATGAAGAGAGTTCCAATGAAGAGATCACCCCGGGGGTAGAAGTAGATGGCTGACAGAGCCGTTCCAATAGTCCCCCCTAGCGTTACCGCATTGGGTGTGATTCGAGCTCGAATGGCAAGGCGGGCAATCGGTTCAATAAAACGATTGACTGCGGGCTTAAATGCTGAGCTAACCATGACGTCATCGTAGAGTTACCTCCATGACTTCAACTAGCCGCGACGCTATGAAATCGATAAAAATATATGCCCATGTAAGCGCCACCCCAGAGCAGTTCGCGCAGGCACTCGGCGGCGAAGTGGCAACTTCGGTAGATCCACAATGTGATGTGGCAATTTTTGCCATTAACCCTGCAGCTGGGATTGATAACGCGACTATTGATTTGTGGCGCCAATTTGATGAGTTCCAGACGCCGAGAATGGTTCTTGTCACTGTTCTTGAGGGCATGGAGATGGATTTTGATGACGCTGTTCTAGTCGCAAACCGAGTCTTCGACCCAGTTGTTACACCGTACCTCGTTCTTCATGGTGAAAATGGAGCACCCATCGGCACAGTCTCACTCAAGGACCTATCCACAATGGATTACTCAACCAATCCGCCAACTCCAGGTGTCAGTGATGTCGAACTTCAAGAATTGGTGAAAGATTTTCAAGATGAATATCGGGATCACATGATGGAGATGGAAGAAGGAGCATTTGCTGCTGGCATTCTTTTTCCTGCCTTGCCGGTTAATCTGGCAAATGGTCTGGGTCTTGACCTGGTGCAGCGTTATCTTGAAGAGTTACCAGGCCGCAGCTAATTCAGCTCTCGTCAACGTCAGAAGCTGTGGAAGCACTTTTGTCTTTCCGATGATAGGCATGAAGTTTGCATCACCTGACCATCGCGGAACAATATGTTGGTGAATATGTGCTGCAACACCTGCCCCTGAAATAGCGCCTTGGTTCATTCCAAGATTAAAGCCTTCGCACCTAGAGACTTTGCGTATCGTCTTCATTGCATGTGATGTCATATCTGTAATCTCGTGTCGCTCTTCGTCGGTGAGATCAGTCAAATCTGCTACATGGCGAAATGCACATACCAATAGATGTCCCGGATTGTATGGATAGAGATTCATGACAACATATGCATTTTCTCCGCGAGCCACAACGAGTCCTTCTTCATCAGAGAGCTTCGGAATTCTGCAGAATGGGCACTCGACATCGTTGCCATCTAATGGACGATTCTCTCCACGGAGATAGTCGAGGCGGTGAGGTGCCCAGAGCCGTTGCCAGCCATCAGGCATTCCTGCACCGCCATCAATTGCCTGCGACATTTCTAGTTCTGCACTCGATCTGCAACGACCTGAGCAATCTCCTTGATTGCATCCGCGATAGGAACACCATTCTTCTGCTCACCATTGCGATAGCGGAATGAGATGGCTCCAGCCTTCATATCTTCCTCGCCTGCGATTAACATGAATGGAATCTTCTGTAACTGTGCATTGCGAATCTTCTTCTGAAAACGGTCCTCTGATGCATCAATATCTGCACGGATTCCGGCCTTCTTCAGTTGAGCAACAACCTCATACATATAATCATTGAAGGTATCGGCTACCGGAATTGCGATCGCCTGCACTGGTGCAAGCCATGCCGGGAATGCTCCTGAGTAGTGCTCGGTGAGAACCCCGAAGAAACGTTCAATAGATCCGAAGAGCGCGCGGTGAATCATCACTGGACGTTGACGAGTTCCATCTGACGCTGCATATTCAAGTTCGAAGCGCTGTGGTAATTGGAAGTCGACCTGAATAGTAGACATCTGCCATGTGCGCCCAATGGCATCCTTCGCCTGGACCGAAATCTTGGGACCGTAGAAGGCAGCTCCACCTTCATCGAGGACGAGCTCGAGATTCTGTGCCAGCGCCGCCTTACGTAGCGCCTCTGTCGCTTCTTCCCAATCGGAATCTTCACCGACAGATTTTTCTGGGTTGCGAGTAGAAAGTTCTAGATAGAAATCTTCTAAGCCGTAATCGCGAAGGAGATTAAGAACGAAGGTCAAGAGAGAATCTAGTTCTCCCGGCATCTGATCCTTAGTGCAGTAAATGTGCG
>JBEGSV010000111.1:0-4112 GCA_041179685.1 Actinomycetota bacterium | reverse complement strand
GGGGCGATTTCGCCTTGCTAAGGAATGCCCTAATCTATGAGCCTTGATGTTGGTCGTTTTTAGAGCAATGGGGATTATCAATGGCAGAGAAGAAGGACTTTCTCAACTGGGTGGGCTTCCGTGAGGAATCAGAGCGCACCCCAGCGGGCAACCCTGTAGATCGAATTCGTGAGCTCGAATCTCAGCTCAGCGATCTTCGCTCACGCCGAGACATCACCTCTCTCAGCAAGGAAGAGTTTGAAATCCTCGCTACTGAAACTGCGATGACGATGATCAAATCAGCGCAGGCTCGTGAAGCGAAGGCTCACGCATCTGCAGAGCGTTTGATTAATGAATCAACTCGAAATGCCAAAGATGTCCTTGAAGGTGCTGAAACTAAGGCGCGTAGCATTTTATCTGGAGCAGAAGCCCGTGGGCGAAAGTACATTTCGACCGCAGAGGCGGAAGCTGCCGATCTGGTAAATGAAGCAGTTCGTGAAGCAGAATCAATTATCGATACCAAGCGTCGCGAAGCTGCTGCGGTTGCCTCTGCTGCTCGACGTGAAGGTGAGCGCATTGTTGCTGATGCTGCCAATGAGGTTATCGAATATCGACGTTGGCTAGCAGAGGTCATTGCTGAATCCGAGCGCCTCTACCGAGTGCAATCTCAAGCGCTCGTTGCAGCAGAGCAGGCGATTTCACAATCTCGTCAACGTCTTGATGGCGCATTTGCTCGTCTTGCAAATATGCAGGCTGTTGTTAATGACTCACTTAATGAAGATGGCACCGTTCGCCGCAAAGAGCCAATCAAGGTTGAAAGCCGTCGTGCGGCTCCAGAACTTGATGCACCTAAGCGCTCGACAAAGAAGAGCCCTGCAAAGAAATCTGCAGCTAAGCGCAAGTAATTTTCATGGCTACCAAACGCGGTATCCAATACATACCTGCCATCGATGGTCTCCGCGCTATTGCGGTGATGGCAGTTCTCTTCTACCACCTCGGATTTAATTGGATCCCTGGTGGATTTCTAGGCGTCGATCTCTTCTTTGTTATTTCAGGGTATGTCATCACGCGACTCTTATTGGATTCGATCGAACGTAGCGGTGGCCTTGACCTTCGCGCTTTCTATCTAGCGCGACTGCGACGCTTGCTACCTGCACTCGTATTTATGTTGATTACCACCGCTATCGCGGTCGGAATCTGGGCGCCTGACACAATCAAGCGCTTCTTGATCGATACCCCATTTGCCCTGACCGGCTCGATGAATTGGTGGCTAGTTGGGCGCCATCTCGACTATTTCGAGGCGATTGGGCGACCTTCACTGCTGCAGCACACGTGGTCACTTGCCGTTGAGGCTCAGTTCTATCTTGTCTGGCCATTAATTCTCCTTCTCGTACTTAAATTCTTCGGCAAGAAGCGGCTCTCAATAGTCTCCCTTGCGATCGCTGGAATCTCTGGCATCACCTTGATGCTCGTCTCATTCTCGCTCGATGCTTCCAATGCACAATCTGTAAGCCATGTTTACTTTGGTACAGATACGCATAGCATCGGACTTTTTCTCGGTGCAGCCCTTGCGGTGAGCTGGGTGCCTCAGAATTTCAATACTGAGGTCAGCAAGAAGGCGCAAGATTTTATCGACGGTATTGGGGTCTTTGGCTTCCTTGGAATTCTCGGAACTTTTCTCTTGATTGATGAGAGCAACCCAGCCCTTTACAAAATTGCCTTCCCCCTTGCAGGAATTTTTGCTGCGGCGATCATTACCTCGATCGTTCATCCAGTTTCGCGTTTTGCTCCACTATTGCAGAATCGAATTCTGCTCTGGATTGGAGAGCGCTCCTATGCGATCTACCTATGGCACTGGGTAATCTTCCAGGTAACCCGTCCATCGGTAGACCTTGCAGGAGAATCATGGGCTGTCTACACATTACGAATTCTGATTGTCTTTGCACTCGCTGATATTTCGCTTCGCTTCATTGAACTACCTGTCCGTCGCGGAGTTCTCAATTACTGGCTTAAGGGCTTGAAGTATCGAACTGAGATTGAGAAGAAGCGCCAGAAGATCAAGGTGGTTGCAATCCTTTCTACAGTGATAGTTGCTGCAACACTTGTCAGTGGACGTGCTGTTGTAATGAGTGAGCGTGAACAAGCCGCAATCGTTGAAGAGATTGAATCAGTAAATCCCTCAGCGGCTGTAAGTAAAGAAGGTATCTGGCTCACCGGTGACTCTGTCATTCTTGGAATCAAAAGTGCTCTCGCAGAGAGCTACCCCATTGGCCTCATCAATGCACGAGTCGGTCGCCAAGCACCAGAGCTTCTCGCCGAGATTGCTCGCGATATTTCGGGCGCCCCATCTGGTCCAGTTGTTCTAAACATGGGAAATAACAATGCTCTCACTGAAGATCAAGTGGTGAAAGTTCTCGAAGCTCTTCAGGGGCAATCGAAGGTAATACTCGTAAATACCGCTGTTCCCCGTCCCTGGCGAGATCAGAATAATGCTTTGATTTCAGAGGTTTCAGCCCGTTTCTCAAATGTGAGAGTTGTTGATTGGGCATCACTATCTGATGGCCACCCTGAATATTTCGCCCCGGACGGTGTTCACCTTGTTCCCACTGGCGTCGCTGTATATGTTGCAGAGATCGCTCGTTATCTCAAATAAATCTTTTCGTTCTATTTTGTGGAAATAAAAAACCCCGACCAAGTGGCCGGGGTTTTTTATATGAATAAATTATTCGTACTGACCTGCGAAGCCAAATGCCTTTGCAAGACCAAGAGTTCCATCTGCATAGATTGCAGCTACTCGGAACGATGTGTACTGAGAATCGGATGTCTTTGTGAGTTCGAATGAGAGTTGAGTGGCAGGAATCTGTGAGACTTCCTTCCAAGCACCTCCATTTGGAGCGATCTCAACCTTGTAACCAGTGACATCGCCTACTGGTGCGCGCCATGAGAGAACGAGAGTCTCCTTGGTTGAAGCATCCTTCCAATTACCGATGAACTTTGATGGAGCTTCGCCTGTTGTCGCTGCATTTGATGTGTCTGTTGATGCCTCAGAAGAAGCTGACTCTGTTGGAGTAGCTTCTGGAGATGCTGACTCTGTTGCAACAGGTGTCTCATTCTTTGTTGAATCATTATTTGACTGCTGTGAAGCAACGATAGCTGTCAAGATAGCGACTCCGAGAAGTACCGCGACGAGAACGCTCTTTGAAGATCCCTGACGTGGTGCAGCTGATGGCTTAACAGCTGGTGTTGCTGGCTTTGGAGCAGCTGGAGTTGTAGAGACATTAACGCGATCGCGTGAAGAGCTTGTTGGAACTGGCGGAACAACTACTGAAGATGTCGAGCTCTTGCGTGCTGGAGACTTCTTTACTGTCTTCTTCGCAGCGGCCTTCTTCACAGTGGTCTTTTTCGCTACAGCCTTCTTTGCGACGGCCTTCTTTGCAACCTTCTTAGGTGCTGCCTTCTTCGCAACCTTCTTGGCGGTTGTCTTCTTGGCAACGGTCTTCTTTACTGTTGTCTTCTTAGCAACAGACTTCTTTGCAACCTTCTTAGCGGTTGTCTTCTTAGGTGCTGCCTTCTTGGCAACTGCCTTCTTCTTTACTGCCACGTTTATCTCCTCGGGTTGCGCCTTACCTGTTGACTGGTCGACGTATGCTCAAAGTTTAGCCTAGGGAGTTAAGGGCTTTCATCACATGAGGGGCGATAGCGCGAAGAGCCTTACCTCGATGGCTGACCTGATCCTTCTCATCAGAGCTCATTTGAGCGCTTGAAATCGATAACCCCTCAGGCTGAAAAATCGGATCGTAACCAAATCCGTTCTCACCCACAGGTGATGCGAGGATGCTTCCGTAGAAGCGACCTTCTTCACAATGGCTCTCACCATTAGGAAGGTAGAGCGCTGCAACACAGATGAAGTAGGCGGTGCGCTCTTCCTCTGGAACATCAATTAACTGCTGAAGAACTTTCTCTAGGTTGGCTCTGTCGTTGCCGTGAACCCCAGCCCATCGAGCAGAGAAGATTCCAGGATCTCCATTAAGTGCATCAACACAGAGGCCACTGTCATCTGCTATTGCAGGAAGCCCTGTCGCTTCTGACATTTCGCGCGCTTTAAGTAGGGCGTTCTCCTGAAAAGTTGTTCC
>JBEGSV010000110.1:0-2534 GCA_041179685.1 Actinomycetota bacterium | reverse complement strand
TGCAGGAGTGCAACTGTAAATAGTCGGTAGTACTCATAGGTGGATGAGAAGTAATCCCAGCGATAGAGCGCAAAAGTTCCGACGATTCCAGAATCAATAAGCTGATAAAGATAGAAGCCACAGATAATCGTAATCAGTGAGATTACGACGCTCTGTGGCTTCTTCATCTTAGAGTTCTTTACTTATGCGATTGTGACGCTATTGATAACAACAGGAGTCAAAGGCTTATCTTGCGCACCTGTTGGTGTTGACTCAATCTTGTCTACAACTGCCTGTGAGGCAGCATCCTTAACCTCACCGAAGATTGTGTGCTTGCGGTTGAGCCATGTTGTTGGCGCAGAGGTAATAAAGAATTGTGAACCATTTGTATTTGGTCCTGAGTTCGCCATCGCAAGGATGTAAGGGCGATCAAATTGGAGTTCACCGTGGAACTCATCTGCGAATGAATAACCTGGACCGCCGAAGCCCTGACCAAGTGGGTCTCCACCCTGGATCATGAAACCGCTGATGACGCGGTGGAAAACTGTTCCGTCATATAACTTCTCAGTTGACTTCTTGCCTGTGCGTGGATCAGTCCACTCTTTTGCACCAGTTGCGAGTTCTACAAAGTTTGCAACTGTCTTTGGTGCGTGATCAGGAAAGAGCTCGATAACGATGTCACCGAGAGTTGTATGCAAGGTTGCTGTTGTCATGTAACCATCCAATCAGTTGTCGAGATATTAAAAAACCCGCCACATGTGACGGGTTTTCGTTGACAGCGAAGCTGTCACGCAAAGTACATTGCGTGGAGACCAGGGGAATCGAACCCCTAACCCCCGCCTTGCAAAGGCGGTGCTCTACCAATTGAGCTAGGTCCCCGTTGTTAGTGCGGGGTGGGCCTAGATGGACTTGAACCATCGACCTCTTCCTTATCAGGGAAGCGCTCTAACCGGGCTGAGCTATAGGCCCGCAGATAAACTTTCGTTCATTTGCAGAATGCGTAGATTACTTGATTTTCACCAAGTAGCCAAAACGCCCCATATCTATCACTGGATTCCCAATAATGGATATGTCCAACAGCTACAGGCGCAGACAGTACTACTTTTCTTCCGAAATCTCATCTTCCCGGCTGCGAGTGACGGTCAAGAGGGTGGCGCCTTCATCAAGGTTGACGAGGCGAACTCCCATTGAGTCACGGCCGGTCTGGCGGATCTCAGAAGCTTGTGTGCGCATCACAGTGCCTGCACTTGTGATGGCGAGGATCTCATCGCTATCGACGAGGACGAGGGCAGATACGAGGGTTCCGCGAGAATCTTCATCAATCTTCGCAGCCTTGATACCGATTCCACCACGACCCTGAAGTCGATACTCCTCGATTGGGGTCTTCTTTCCGTAGCCACCATCGGTCGCGGTGAAGACAAATGAGTTTTCGCCATCGACGCGTGACATCGTCAGCAATTCATCGCCATCACGGAACTTCATTCCGATGACACCAGAGGTCGAACGCCCCATAGAGCGAAGTGATTCATCATCACAGACAAAGCGAACTGACATTGCCTTGCGTGAGACGAGAAGAATTTCATCGCCGTCTGCGGCAAGAGTTGCAGAGACAACTTCATCATCGCCCTTGAGGTTGATTGCAATCAATCCACCAGTACGTGGTGAGTCATACTCGATAAGAGGTGTCTTCTTAATGAGGCCGCCCTTAGTTGCAAGAATCAAGAATGGCGCTGCGTTGTAATCCTTAAATGACAATACCTGCGCAATTGTCTCTTCCGGCTTAAATGCCAAAAGGTTTGCAACGTGCTGACCGCGAGCATCGCGACCTGCATCTGGCAGTTCGTGAACCTTTGCACGGTAGACGCGTCCTTGATTAGTGAAGAACAACAACCAGTCATGTGTGGATGCGACGAAGAAATGGTCGACAACATCATCTTGCTTCAATGATGCACCCTTAACCCCACGACCTCCGCGGCGCTGTGACTTATAGAGATCTGCCGAAGTGCGCTTTGAATATCCGCCACGTGTAATTGTTACAACTACATCTGAATCAGGAATCAAATCTTCAGCCGAGAAGTCACCTTCAGATGCAACGAGCTGTGTGCGGCGCTCATCGCCATACTTTGTCACCAAATCTGAGAGCTCTGTCTTAACAATTTCACGCTGCTTTGCCTCAGAAGCCAAGATCGCATTGAGTTCGATGATATCCGCCATCAAACCTTCGTACTCATCATTGATCTTCTGGCGCTCCAACGCAGCAATACGGCGAAGTTGCATATCAAGGATCGCATTTGCCTGAACTTCATCAACATCGAGCAATTTCATAAGCCCGGTACGAGCTTCTTCCGGTGTCTTTGAAGCGCGGATTAAAGCAATAACAGCATCAAGTGCATCGAGCGCCTTGAGATATCCCTTGAGGATATGAGCGCGCTTTTCTTTCTCGACTAAGCGGAACTTGGTGCGACGAACAATGACTTCAATCTGGTGCTCGATGTAGTACTTGATAAATTCATCGAGACGCAAGGTGCGAGGTACTCCATCAACGAGCGCCAACA
>JBEGSV010000109.1:0-5525 GCA_041179685.1 Actinomycetota bacterium | reverse complement strand
CATCGCTAGATCCCCAGGAGGCCATTGCTTTTCGCCACCTCTGTAATGTTGCATCAGCTGCGGTAATTGTCTGCCACGTCATATCTATCTGAGCGCGATATCGGTTCTCGAGCAGGGCTAGGCGAAGCGCAAGGGGATCTAAGCCGCGCGCGGCGATGTCGGCGACCAGGAGAACATTGCCGGCGCTCTTTGCCATCTTCTTGCCTTCAAAGAGGAGGTGTTCGCCATGAATCCAATTGCGTACAACTTCTTTACCAGCGAGGGCATTTGTTTGCGCTCTCTCGTCCTCGTGATGGGGGAAGCGGAGGTCGATTCCACCAACATGGATATCGACGCAATCACCAAGGAGGGTGAGCGACATCGCGCTACATTCGATATGCCAGCCAGGAAATCCTGCTCCCCAAGGAGATTCCCAGATCATCTCGCTCCGCTTTCCAGCCAACTTCCAAAGCGCCCAGTCGGCATGGAAATTCTTTCCACCATCTCCTGTGTACTCGTAACGATGACCGGGTTTTAGAGAATCCAATTTGTTACCACTGATAAAACCATATGAATCTGAGCTCCGTGCATCAAAGTAAACATTTCCATCGCTGCCGATATATGCGCTGCCGATCCGAATTAATTCTTCAATCGATGAGATGATCTCTTTAATATTTTCACTTGCTCGCGGATAGTGATGAGCTGGAATGATATTAAGTTGAGCGAGATCGTTGTGGAATCTCTCTTCATAACGTCGAGCAATAGCAAGCGGTTCTACCGATTCTCGAGCGGCCTCTTCGAGAACTTTATCTCCGCTATCTGAGCCATCGAGATTTTCTGACATATGCCCAACATCGGTGATATTTGAGACAGAGATTGTCTCTATCCCATTGAGGGCGAGGCATCGGCGAATGAGATCGGTAAGAAGAAAGGTGCGCATATTTCCAATATGGGCATCGCGGTAAACGGTGGGGCCACACGAGTAAATCCGAACCAGCTCACCCTCAATCTTTTGAAGCTGGCGAGATGCCGTTTCATAGAGATGAAGATCGTTCATCTCGATATTGGCACGGTTGAAGACCGGCACTACTCGAAAGTACGCAATTTGATCGATCGAGAATGGCGCAACAGTTCCATCCTTCTTCACCACTGAATTCTCATCTTGTAAGACACCTAAGAGGTCCCTAAATCCCTCGCCATCGCGCACTCTGATTGATACCCGCTTACCGATGGCGGCGGCGAGGTCGACCTTAGATGTCATGTCGCAACCCTAATCGCACATTAATGACTTGGCAGGGTTAGAATTGCCGCCTGCTCGAGTCCATATAGAAAAGAGGCCCACCGTGACCTATGTGATTGCCCAGCCTTGCGTCGATGTGAAAGATAAGTCATGTCGCGAAGAGTGCCCAGTGGATTGCATCTATGAAGGCTCACGCATGCTCTATATCCAGCCTGATGAGTGCGTAGATTGCGGTGCCTGCGAACCAGTCTGCCCAGTCGAGGCGATCTACTATGAAGATGATGTTCCAGGACAGTGGCAGGATTACAAAAAGATCAACACCGAATTCTTTGTCGAGCTAGGTTCACCTGGCGGAGCATCAAAGGTTGGCCAGACAAATACTGACCACGCTGATGTCAGCGCACTTGGGCCACAAACTTCCTGATTTTCCGTGGGATGCGCTGGCACCATTTGGCGCAACAGCGAAAGAACATCGCGCAGGAGCAATTGATCTCTCAGTTGGAACTCCGGTAGATCCCACCCCCGAATTTATTCAAGCTGCACTTCGTGAGAGCGCAAACTCACCAAGTTATCCCGTCACTATGGGAACACCTGAACTTCGCGCATCACTTACTCAATGGGCGAAAGAGCGCCTCGGCGCAACCGGTGATTTTGGAGTCCTGCCTCTCATTGGATCGAAAGAATTTGTTGCTTGGCTTCCCACATTTCTCACTTCACAATCGGTTCTCTATCCAGAAGTTGCCTACCCGACCTATTTGGTGGGAGCGCTCCTTGCAAAAGCCGAGGCAACGACAGTTGGATTCGACGCCGAAAAGTGGCCCCCAGCAGCGCTGGCATGGGTTAACTCACCATCAAACCCCACTGGTCGCGTTCATAGCGAATCTGAGTATCGCGCAGCAATCGAGTGGTCGCGCAATACCGGGGGAGTAGTCGTCTCGGATGAGTGCTATCTAGAATTTGGAACGAATGTAACTCCAACTTCTATCCTGCAATTTACAGATGGCGAGAATAAAAACATTCTTGCCGTGCATTCATTATCTAAACGCTCCAACCTCGCCGGTTATCGTGCTGCATTCGTTGTGGGAGATCCCGCTCTCATCGCTCAGATTCTTGAAGTTCGCAAGCATGCAGGAATGATGGTTTCACTACCGGTACAGAAGGCAATGATCGCTGCACTCTCTGACACTGCACATGTTGACCAACAACGTGCTTGCTACAACGCACGTAAATCAACGTTGATTCCAGCCCTCGAAAAGGCCGGTTTTAAGATTGATTTCTCGGATGCCGGACTTTATCTATGGGCGACGCGCAATGAGGATTGCTGGACCTCCGTCGCTTGGCTTGCTCAATTAGGAATTCTTGCAACGCCTGGAATCTTTTATGGAGCAGAAGGCTCCCAACATATTCGAATTGCAATGACTGCTACCGATGCACAGATCTCTGAGGCGGCAGCTCGAATTATGGAAGCGGTGAAGGCTTAACCATGGCAGTTGGAATCCTTCTCGTCGGCGGTTTTGGTACTCGGCTAAAGCCCCTTACTTCAGAGTCACCAAAGCCGATGTTGCCAGTTGCTGGTTTGCCGGTAACTGAGCACCAGATTCTTGCAGCTAAGAGAGCAGGGATTCATACCCTCGTTCTTGCAACCTCATACCTTTCAGAGGTCTTCACGCCATATTTTGGTGATGGTTCCAAGTGGGGAATCAAGATTCTCTACGCAGTCGAGAAAGAGCCACTTGGCACCGGTGGAGCGATTCGCAATGCTGCACAGATGCTAGATCTTGAAAATCTCGGAGATGAACCAATCGTGATCTTCAATGGCGATGTCTTAAGTCGCCACTCGATTGCTGATCAAATTGCATTTCATCAATCAAAGCACGCCGATGCAACGCTCCACCTGATTGAGGTTGAAGATGCGCGAGCATTTGGTTGCGTCCCCACAGATGGAGATGGTCGCGTCACAGCTTTTCTCGAGAAGATGGATAACCCGGTAACAAATTCTATTAACGCAGGTTGCTATATTTTCCATTCATCAGTAATTCATCGAATTCCATTAGGCGAAGTTGTCAGTATCGAACGCGAAACTTTTCCAGCGCTGGTATCCAGCGGTCGCCCAGTCTTTGGATATAAGGAGCAGGCCTACTGGCTTGATGTGGGTACTCCGGCGGCGCTCTTTAAGGGTTCGCGCGATCTCATCGATGGCGATTTCCAGGCGATGGCCGATTGCAATATTGATTCCACAGCCAAGATCTCTGGAAAGAGCTCACTCGGCCACCGAGTAACGGTTGAAGCAGGGGCGAAGATTGATGATTGCATCATTGGAGACGACGTCACTATCGGTGAAGGAGCCGAACTCTCACACTGCTTTATCTTTCATGGCACCGTGATTTCTGCCGGCGCATCTCACACCCGTTTTTATCTCTCAGAGGCCATCACTGAGCCTATAAATCTCCCATAAGTCGACTTTCTCTCATCTCTGACCACCTCCCAGGGCTACCGGGGGTTGACTTAATCGGATTACATGGGTGTAATTCGGTTCTAGAGCGCAGCAATTCACTCTGAATTGCGCCCTAATGACTTGAGGAGATTCGACATATGCCGATCCGCCCAGAAGGTTTCTCGACTGGCAAGCCTGCAGTATCCACATCCTCCCCATCTGCTGGACCAACTATCCAACTCGCCAATGGCGAGAATATGGAGCTTTCATGGCAGGAGCGCTCGCTCTGCGCCCAGACCGACCCTGAAGCTTTCTTCCCTGAAAAGGGTGGCTCGACTCGCGAAGCAAAGCGCGTCTGCCTCTCATGCGATGTCCGCCAAGAGTGCCTTGAATACGCGCTCGCTCACGATGAGCGTTTCGGTATCTGGGGTGGCCTCTCTGAGCGCGAGCGTCGTCGCCTTAAGCGTCGCCCTGCATAAAGGCACCTTTCACTTTTCGTATCTCGAAAAGTTAGAGTAATTCCTATGACCGCAACTCGCATCACTGCGCTTCTCGTTGTGCACGATGGTGCGACGTGGCTTCCCGAGGTCGTCGCATCGATTACTTCACAGAGTCGAAGTGCAGATCAGATTCTTGCTATTGATACTGGGTCACGTGATGCCTCTGCAAAACTTCTCAAAGGTGCTCGCATTCCAACTGTCACTCTGGAACGCTCGACATCATTTGGCCAAGCGATTCAATATGGCCTCTCACAACTTCCCGCTCCGATTGAGGGAGTGGAAGAGTGGCTCTGGATTCTTCATGATGATTGCGCATTAGATCCTCGCGCACTTGAAGAACTTCTCGGTGCAATTGCAGATCGACCTAACATTGTCATGGCAGGTCCCAAGCTTTTAGGTTGGCATGATCGAACCCATCTCCTTGAGGTTGGAATCAGTATTGCAACCAACGGATCTCGTTGGACTGGACTTGAGCCACACGAATACGATCAAGGACAGCATGATGGCAACCACGAAGTTTTATCGGTCAGCACTGCGGGTGCGCTCATTCGCCGCGATGTCTTTGAAGAGCTCGGTGGCTTTGACATCAACCTTGAACTATTCCGTGATGATGTCGATTTCGGTTGGCGAGTTCACACAGCCGGTCACTCAGTCCTAGCAGTCACCTCCGCAATTGGATTCCATGCGCAAGCTGCCTCTTCGGAACGTCGTGCAATTGATATCGAAGGTGCGCCATTACATCGCCCTCTCCTCTTGGACCGTCGCAATGCAGCCTATGTTCTTCTTGCTAACTCATCGTGGTGGACGCTGCCACTCCTTACTCTTCAATTATTAAGTGGTGCTGCAATCCGCTCGATTGCATATCTCTTTGCAAAGTTGCCGGGATATGCAAGTGATGAAATTCTCGCGATCGTCTCCCTCTTGATTCATCCCGGAGAACTTATCGGCGCCCGAAAAACTCGAAAGAGTCAGCGCCTGGTCTCATCTGGCGTAGTGGGTCGTTTTATTCCTTCGCGATGGACCCAACTTCGAAGCGGTGCGGGCCATCTCATCGAAAGAATTCGCACCAAGATATTTCCTGATGATGTCAGTGAGGAATTGCCAGTAATCAGCAATCTCGAGATTAATGAGGATGAAGATATTCTTCAGCCCCTTCAGAACAATCAGTGGCGAACAATCTTTACCAAGCCGCTCGTGATTGCTTCTACATTTCTCCTGATTCTCACCTTAGGTTGGACGCGTCATCGTTGGGGTGCAATCTCAGGCGGCGCTCTTGCAGTCTCTCCAGCAGGAACATCAGATATCTGGAAGTTCTTCCTTGAAAGCTGGCATCACGTAGGCATGGGCTCAAATGTGGCTGCACCAGCATGGA
>JBEGSV010000108.1:0-7675 GCA_041179685.1 Actinomycetota bacterium | reverse complement strand
GCGGCGCCTTTACGATGTAGCGCAGGATCACTCCGGTCTTGCAGCAGGGTGGCGCTATAGCCAGCGGCTTTAACTGCCTTGATAATCACCTCTGCTTTGACTTCAGCAGGGGCAAGAATATGTACCGTCTCTGATGCAAAGTTAACTGATGCGCTTACACCAGGGATTGAATTAAGGCTACGCTCGACTGAATTCACACAGGCACTACATGTCATTCCGGAGACTGCAAAAGTTTGCGGGACAAGGGTCGCTTTAGTGAGGTCTATCTCTGCCACCGCATCTTCCTTTTTGTTCTGTGGCGTTTTGTGGTGATTGAGATCAATCTGAATATCTTCCACAGTCTTCTACTCTCTACTCAACAGCGTTATATTAATTAAGCTTTTAATGCGTTAATGATCTGGCTATGCAAGGCAGCATTTGTAGAGACACCATTTCCGCCATGTGGCCCAGGTACCCCGGAGGTATTTGAAAATACACCGCCGGCCTCTGTGACAATGAGATCAAGAGCGGCCATATCCCAGAGCGCCAATTCAGGTTCGAGCGCTGCCTCAAGTGCGCCTTCTGCGACCAACATATGTGACCAGAAATCGCCATAACCACGAGTTCGCCATGCCGATTCAAGGAGCGCATGGAAAGGTTGAAGCATCTCTCCCCATCCTGCAAAGTCAGAGTATGAGATAGAGGCATCTTCAATCTTTGTCACGCCAGAGACATGAATACGCTTTGTCTCCTCGCGGTTGATGGTGACATATGAACCTCCACCAATATGTGCAAACCAACGGCGAAAGAGTGCGGGTGCGCTGACAACACTTACTACAGTTCGCTGACTTCCATCAGGCGCACGTTCGATCAGTGCAATCAGAGTCGCCCAGGTTGGAACTCCACGGAGAAAATTCTTGGTTCCATCGATGGGGTCAATTACCCAATATCGATCTTTTTCAAGGCCTTCATTACCGAACTCTTCTCCCACAATTCCATCATCTGGGCGATGTGCATGAAGAAGGGCGCGGATCGCCTGCTCAGAAGATTTATCGGCGTCGGTAACGGGGGTGTTATCTGGTTTTGTTGTGATCGTGAGATCTATTGCCTGATATCGCTTTAAAGTAATTGAATCAGCTGCATCGGCGAGGCGATGCGCGAGGGTGAGGTCTTCACCGTAAGAGAACTGTGACTTTCCGTTACTGCTCATGGGGTAAGTCTACGTAACTCTTCGCATCTAAGAGCGAACGTAAACTTTCGAGGCGCAATTGACGCTCAACTTGATGCTCGGGGCTCTCTACAACCCACTGATTGAGGGCACAACCATCTTCTGCATGAGAGCAGTGAGACATACAGGTAGCTGCAACCTCAGCAAGATCGGGAAAAGCTTTAACAATCTCGCGCGGATCGCGATGAGCCAAGCCAAAAGCTCTGATTCCCGGTGTATCAATAATCCAACCACCGCCAGGCAGAGCTAGAGCAACCGCGCTCGATGATGTGTGGCGACCGCGCCCAGTGACATCATTAACATCTCCAGTCAGGCGGTCAGCCTCTGGAACTAAATCGTTAATGAGAGTGGATTTTCCAACACCCGAATGACCAACGAGCACAGAAACTTTTCCGTGAAGCAGTGCTGCGATCTCTGCCACTTGCTCGGGGCGTTCCGCAATTTTCGATGAAGTCGTCAGGATTTCAACTCCGAGCGCTTCATACTTCTCCATAAATTCAGGAATTGGCGCGACATCTATTTTTGTCACAACAATCACAGGATGAATCTTCTCAATAAAAGCGCTGACCAAGAATCTGTCAATCAATCCTCGACGTGGCTCGGGATTGGCCGATGCCACCACAATAATGAGTTGATCAATATTGGCAACAATTGTTCGCTCTAACTTTGCAGCATCATCAACTGTGCGACTTAAAGAATTTTGGCGTTCATTGACCTTAACTATTCGAGCTAAGCTGCCTTCGGCTCCGCTCGTATCGCCAACGATCTCGACAGAGTCACCAACTACAACAGATTTAGGCCCTAGCTCACGAGCCTTCATTGCGACAACAGGCTGTCCTGCATTAGGGCCACTCTGAAGAACACATCCACTGCGACCGCGGTCGACCGAAATGACTAGTGCAGAGTGAGAATCACTGTGCGATGGGCGATCCTTACTGCGACGACGAGTTGTGCGCGTTGGCCGGATACGAACATCTGATTCGTCGTATTCGCGTGGAGTCATTGAGGATTCACCATCTATACGAGCAGGCTCTTCCAGAGTCCAGGAAAATCAGTAAGTGTCTTACGAGTTGTAGCAATATTCTCGACTTCAATACCTTCGACAACGAGCCCAATAACAGCGCCAGCCGTGGCTAATCGATGATCTTCATAGGTATGAAAAGTTCCCGCGTGAAGGGGAGCCGGAGTGATGTGAAGAGCGGTTTCTTCTTCTATTACATTGCCACCGAGTCCGTTGATTTCAGTAGTAAGCGCAGCCAAGCGATCTGTTTCATGGAGACGAAGATGTCCGATGCCGCGAAGGTGCGATGGAGAGTCAGCAAGTGCAGCCAGTGCAGCTATGGAAGGAGTGAGCTCTCCGACATCATGGAGATCCATATCGATTCCCTTGATACTTGAGCCACCTGTAACTTTGAGGCCAGCATCAACAAATTCAACTCGCGCACCCATCGCTGAGAAAATATCGCGAAGTTGATCTCCTGGTTGGGTTGTCTTCAGTGGCCAATCTGAGATCGTGATTGAACCACCGCAGACCATTGCGAGTGAGATAAATGGAGCAGCGTTAGAGAGATCGGGTTCAATTACTAAATCAACACCATTGAGCGGGCCAGGTTCAACGCGCCAGCTCTGCGCCTGGGTATCGACTGTGACCGTAGCACCAAAATCACGGAGCATTTGAACAGTCATCTCAATATGAGGCATGGATGGAAGTGTGCCTCCAGCATGTGTGACGGTGATTCCATTAGTCATACTTGGAGCAACTAAGAGAAGCGCAGATAAGAATTGGCTTGATGCACTTGCATCGATTGTTAGCTCGCCACCAGGAATAACTCCGCGAGAATTCATCACCATCGGCAATGAGTAACGGCCACCATGTTCAATTTCAATACCGAGATCTTCGAGGGCTTTAATTACCGGCCCCAATGGTCGTTCATAACTACGCGGATCACCATCGAAGGAGATATCGCCATCAGCCAATGCGGCAAGTGGAGGCAGGAAGCGCATGACTGTTCCGGCGTTTCCCACATCAATCTTCGCTGGACCTTGTAACCCGCGACCACCTGATGCAGCAGGAGTCACTTTCCAGTAATCGCCGTTGCTATCGCTACCGCTTTCGATGGTGAGACCCATGGCTACCAGGCCTGCTGACATCAGTTCAGAGTCTCTTGAAACTAATGGCTTGCGAATAATCGAGGGAGTTGTCGCTTGCGCCGCAAGGATGAGCGCTCGATTTGTCACCGACTTAGAACCTGGAATGGTAACGATTGCATCAACTGGACTCTTGCCACGATAGGGCGCAGGCCAGAGCGGATGCGATGAAGTCATGTCCAAAGTCTACCCCGTGCTACTTCGACTACGATTGCGAATATGTGCGGAAGATATGCGATGGCGCAGAGCGCCGAAGAGATTGTCGCCTTCTTCAACCTTATTGAGGATGACTCAAATCCAACTCTGCCCCTTAATTGGAATATTGCGCCGACTAACGAGATTTATATTGTGAAGAACCGAGATCGAGAGAGCGCTCTTCGAAAGTTAGAGACAGCATCGTGGGGATTAATTGCACCTTGGCAGAGAAACTATGCTGATGCTCGTGCAGGTCAGTCACATGCAATCAATGCCCGTAGCGAATCGATTCATGAGAAGCCAACTTTCCGAGATGCATTCCGTACTACTCGATGTTTAATACCAGTGACCGGCTATTACGAATGGGCAACTTCGCTCGGGAAATATCCGCCGAAACAGCCTTTCTATATCACCAGTGCAGATTCACAACCCCTCTCAGTTGCCGGGATATTTAGCACTTGGCGCAGTGAGAGCGGTCAGGAGATTCAAAGCGCTTCCATCATTACCCAAGAAGCGGTGGGCGAGTTGGCAACAATCCATAGTCGGATGCCAGTCTTTATGGAACGTGAGCGCTGGGAAGAGTGGCTGGATCCGAATAACCGAGAGATTCATCAACTCCAAGCCTTGATGAAGAGTGAGAATCCGACCGCTGGATTGATTACTAGACCGGTATCTCCGAAGGTAAATCTTGTCGCAAACAACGGCCCAGAAATCATTGCTGAGTATGAGTTAGGGGAGCCCGAGACACTTTTCTAGTTTGGGGTTAGGATGTTAGCAATGACATCGAAGGATCTAGTTCTCGAAAGCGCGGCCGATCGCACTATCCGGTTCGAGCGCGATGCTCTGGCCTTCACGGATCAGCTCTACGCAGCAGCTCTTCGTTACACAAAAAATCCGGAAGATGCGCGCGATCTAGTTCAAGATACATACCTCAAAGCATTTACCTCTTTTCATCAATTTGAAGAGGGAACAAATCTCCGCGCTTGGTTATATCGAGTACTGACAACAACCTTTATCAACACCTATCGCAAAGATCAACGGCGCCCACAGATTGCACAGGCTGAGCTCGAAGATTGGCAGGTTGCTGAGGCGCAATCACATACAAGTGATCTTGGTAAATCAGCCGAAGTCGAGGCGCTCGAGAATCTACCTGATAGCGATATCAAGAAGGCGCTTCAAGAAATCCCTGAAGAATTTCGCATGGTTGTCTATCTCGCAGATGTTGAAGGCTTCTCTTATAAAGAGATTGCAGAGATTGTCGGGATTCCAGCTGGAACCGTGATGTCACGTTTGAGCCGCGGACGTAAACAGTTACGAGAAAAATTAGCTGCCTACGCCAAGGAGCTCGGTTATTCAGTTGAAACCTCCAAGAAAGCAGCTGCTAAAGCTGCCCTCGAGAAGGGAGATCAGTTATGAGTTACATCGAGATTCAATGTGGCGACGTTCTCTCTTCGGTCATCTTCATCATTGAAGGCGAACTCGAACAGCTTCCACAGCGCTCGGCGATTGAGGAGCACATCAATGCCTGCCTTCCATGCACCGCTGAGATTGCCCACGAGCGAGCAATGCACGATCTGCTTCAAGAGACACTTCGTCGCACATGCAATGAGCGAGCACCTGAAGATCTACATGAGGCGCTCCATCGCCAATTACGTGCGCAGATGGCTGGGGCGACCGAGGTTGTTACTCAATTTAGTATGACCGAGATATCTATTGAGATAGATGAGTTTGGAAATATTGAGCACCGCGAAATTCAAATAGAGCAGACCCATATCCAGCACTTTATTGATCAGGATAATGATGAAACCCGCTGAGGAAGTCTTAGGCGCCGTTGGATTTTCGGTGATGACCGTCCGCCCTGGTGATACCGCACTTGCAATGGGTCTCTCCGAACTTCCCATCGCAGCGACTTCGCATCTGCTTCATGCAATGGAATCTGCGACTATCGCTGCCCTCAGCGAATACCTTGATAACGGTGAGACAACTTTCCTACTCTCTACCTCAATAAATCTCTTGGCATCAGCGCAAGTAGGAGATGAATTAAGAGCCAATGCGCGCTGTAGCAATATCGATGGCAGAGAGCTCACCTTTCAATGCGACATTTATGAAGGTGAGCGACATATTGCTGCCGCAGAGATAAAAAGAGCGACAGTGGAGCGAGTAACTTTCCTCGCCCGCACTGCCGCTGAATCCTTACTAAAGAACTAAAGTCAAAGTTTTAACCTCTGACCTTAGATTTATTACGCCTTCTTGGTCTCCCAGAAGATTTCTGCAATCTCATCGATCTTTGCGATCAATGAATCTGCAACAGCAACATCCTGTGTGCCCTTTGTTCCTGCAGCGCCAGCAAGCTTTGTTGCATCGTTAAAGAGTGTGTGAAGCTGTGGGTACTTCTCGAAGTGAGGAGCCTTGAAGTAATCAGTCCAGAGAACCCATAGGTGCTCCTTAACTGCATGTGAACGCTCTTCCTTGATTGCAACTGAGCGTGAACGGAAATCAGCATCTGTATTAGCTGCGTACTTCTCCATGCAAGCCTTTACAGAGAGAGCTTCAATGCGAGCCTGTGCTGGGTCATAGACGCCGCAAGGAAGATCGCAGTGAGCAAGGACAGTTGTCTTAGGTGTGAATAGGTTTCTCATAGGAGAGAGATTACTCCAGGTTAGACTTACGCGCATGAGCAAGAAGTACTCCACCGTTCTCGTCGAAGGCGAATCAATGCTGCCTACCTATTCGCCAGGGGATTGGTTGATGGCTAAATGGGGGGATTACGCCCTTCGCTCGGATGGGTATAGCCCGCTTGCGATACTAGGTAATTTATTCGGCGACCGTGTTAATACCGGCGATGTAGCTGTGATTGAAAGGCCGGAGCAACCCGGAATCTTCTATGTAAAGCGAATTACCGAGATTCGCCGAGAGAGCAATCAGATCTTTGTGAGCAGCGATAACGTCGATGGTACAGATTCTCGTCAATGGGGATGGTTGCCGGTTTCATCGGTGCAGGCAAAGGTCGTTTCCAGAGTGCGTAAAGCGAAGAAGTAGAAGGTAATAAAAAACCCCGGCTCGAAATTGAGCCGGGGTTTTTTATTGACTCTTAACGAGCCGATATCTTCGTCACCATTTATCTGGTGAATGCCTCTTGCAACAACGCCTTCAACTCTTCCTCATGCAAATGGTGGTTACCAGTTGCAGGAGATGCAGTTGCACGGCGTGATACACGACGGAAGACGCGGTTATCGATAGCTCGACCTCCATGTGCCTCTGATGTGCGAAGCGCAATGTGAGACCAAGGTCCCTGGTTGGCAGGTTCATCCTGCACCCAAAGAAGATTTGCATTTGGATGCTTTGCTGCTTCTTCACGCATTGCATCAATTGGAAGTGGGTAGAGAAGTTCAACGCGAACAATCGCAGTTGAGTTCTCGCCTAGCTTTTCGCGCTCTGCTACGAGGTCGTGATAAATCTTGCCGGAGCAGAAGATCAAACGAGATGCATTCTGCACCTTGTCATCACCGATTACCGGACGGAACGTACCGCTGGTGAAGTCACTTAACTTTGATGCAGCAGCCTTAAGGCGCAACATCGACTTCGGCGTGAAGACAACCATCGGACGACGAGTTGGGTTTGCAACGTGCCAACGCAACAAGTGGAAGTAAGAGGCAGGTGATGATGGCTGGGCAACAGTCATGTTGTTCTCAGCACAGAGCTGCAAGAAGCGCTCGATTCGTGCTGAAGAGTGATCTGGGCCTTGGCCTTCATAACCATGTGGAAGCAAGAGGACTACAGATGAACGCTCGCCCCACTTCTGAAGAGCAGATGAGATGAATTCGTCTACGACAGTCTGCGCACCGTTAACGAAGTCACCGAACTGGCCTTCCCACATAACAAGGGCTTCTGGTCGAACTACGGAATAACCGTATTCAAAGCCCATTGCAGCGTATTCGCTGAGCAATGAGTCGATAACGAAGAACTGGTTCTCATCCTGAATCATTGAGCGAAGCGGTGTCCACTCGTTCGCATTCTCGGAATCAACAATTACTGCGTGACGGTTTGAGAATGTTCCACGGCGAGAATCCTGTCCAGCCAATCGGATTGGATGGCCTTCCTTCAGGATTGAACCGAATGCGAGGA
>JBEGSV010000107.1:0-3672 GCA_041179685.1 Actinomycetota bacterium | reverse complement strand
GCAAGTTGCTCCTTGATAGATGCAGCAAGTGCCTTGCCATCGAGAATCTGCGCGCTCATGAGACCACCTTATCTTTGATGAAAGTAATTCTGATAATGCTAAGCGTGTGAGAAGTGTCGAGTACCAGTGAAGAACATGGCAATGCCTGCTTTCTGCGCAGCTGCAATTACCTCTTCGTCTCGGACAGATCCACCCGGCTGGACGATAGCTCTGACGCCAGCGTTGGTGAGGATCTCTAGGCCATCGGCAAATGGGAAGAATGCATCAGATGCCGCAACGCTGCCCTTAACGCGATCTCCTGCCCGATCGACTGCCAGCTTTGCAGAGTCAACGCGATTAACCTGGCCCATGCCAATACCCACTGCAGCACCACCTGCCGCAAGCAAAATTGCATTGCTCTTAACAGCGCGCACTGCTCGCCAAGCGAATTGAAGATCTGCAAGTACTTCGGCGCTTACTGGAGTGCCTGTCACTTGCTTCCAATTTTCAGCGCTATCGCCTTCGGCGTTGATGAGGTCGGTCTGCTGCACCAATATTCCACCAGAGACTGGGCGCATTTCGAGTGGAGAGATGCGCGTAATTGGATTGGTCAAGATTCGTATAGATGGCTTCTTCATCAAAATCTCAAGCGCTTCTGGTTCGTACTCTGGAGCGACAATCACCTCTGTAAAGATTTGTGAAAGTGGCTCTGCCATTGAAACAGTGACTTTGCGGTTTGTCGCCACAACTCCACCAAATGCGGAAACAGGATCACAGGCATGCGCCTTGAGATATGCATCAGCGATATCTTTTCCAGTTGCGATACCGCATGGGTTGGCGTGTTTGATAATTGCAACGCAAGGATCGCTGTGATCTAACGCTGCACGCCATGCCGCATCGGCATCGGTGTAGTTATTAAATGACATCTCTTTGCCGTGGGATTGAACCGCACTGACAATTCCCGCTGGGCCGCCGCGATAGATTGCAGCTTGCTGATGTGGGTTCTCGCCATAACGAAGAGTGTTCTCGCGCTTCCAGATAAGCCCCAGCCAATCCGGCATCTCCATGGAGATCGTAGTTCCTAGCCAGCTCGCAATAGTCAGATCGTATTCAGCAGTAGTACGGAAAACCTCAAGCGCTAAATTCTTTCGCTCCTCTGCCGTAAATCCACCCGCCTTGATAGCTGTAATCGCAGCGTCGTACTGGTGCTCATGACAGAGAACTGCGACTGAACCATGGTTCTTCGCAGCTCCTCGCAACATGGAAGGCCCCCCGATATCAATCTGCTCAATGCAATCTTCAAACTTCGCACCTGACATGATTGTCTTCAAGAATGGATATAAGTTAATAACCACGAGATCAAAGGGTTCGATATCGAGCTCTTTGATTGCAGCTAGGTGATCGGGATTATTCTGATCAGCCAAGATTCCTGAGTGCACACGTGGATGGAGCGTCTTTACGCGACCTCCCATAATTTCGGGAAAGCCGGTATAGCTGCTGACTTCTGTCACGGTGATACCCGCATCACTCAGGGTCTTTGCAGTCGATCCAGTGGAGAGAATCTCAACACCGGCATCGGCTAGAACTTGACCGAGTTCGAGGAGGCGATCTTTATCGTAAACGCTGAGCAGAGCGCGGCGGATAGGTTTGCGATCAGACATGTGCGGACTCCAGATTCATGACTGTAGTGTTGGAATAACCTGTCGGATGGTCGCAACAATGAGACCGCGTTCGAGAATCTTAATACGCTCATGGAGTGACTCTTCAGTATCACCGGCCAGAATCTCAACCCGCTCTTGCGCAATGACCTCACCGGTATCAACGCCGGCATCTACCCAATGAATTGATGTGCCGGTCTCACTCGCACCTGCGGCCAGTGCATCACGAACTGCATGTGCGCCCGGAAAGAGCGGCAGAAGAGCGGGGTGGCTATTGATGATCTTAAATCGACTGGTAATTGCCTCGGGCAGGATTCGCATAAAGCCAGCGCTCACTACCAAATCTGGGCGAAGGGCAGCGATAAGACTTTCTAGCTCTTGGTTCCAGAGCGTGCGATCTTCGAGCATCGGAATCGTGTAGCTCTCAATATTGTGTGACTGCGCACGATCTAGAACTTGTGCACCAGGTTTATCGCAAATGAGTGCAACTACTTCGCTATCGATATCAGTGAAATCAGCGGTAAAGATCGCCTCTGCCAATGTGCCAGAGCCTGAGGCGAGGATGATAATTCTCTTCAACGAGCGCGCCGCACTGTAATGAAGGTCGCAATCGCTGCGCCGATAGAAATTTCACCGAGAGCTACTAAGCCAAACTTCCAGATCGAGACTCCAAATGCACCCATCTCTTGGGTCATCAATGAACCACTGGAGAGATAGGCAACTAGAACGAGTAACACCGCAAGAAAGAGCGCCGTCTGCAATAGCAAAGTTATTCCTGAGTCGAGAGTCCAATATGCAAGGAGGGCGCCTATCGCCACAAAGAAGAGCGCCGCCGCGATAAGGAGTGGGTGGCGATGCGTCGGAAGAATTCCGAGAAGTGGGAAGACCGGTAATTGATCTGTATGTAACCACCATGGTGAAACAAGTGTGTCGGCACCGACTGCAAAACCTGATCCTGCCGAGTAAGAAGCTGCAGCAATTGCGGCATTAGGAAGGTAAAGGATATTGAGTAGGAGAAGAAGTACTCCCCCAAAGATTCCGGGCTGAAGAGCGGTGGTCAGTAGTTTTACCTGTGCGAAGTTAGCGAAAATAAGCGCTCCGACAAAAATCATAAAGAAACCAACGATGATTGCCATAATCCGCGTGGCGATAATTGCTGGAGTCGAGATTGGCAGACGCGGACCGCAGGTGAGCGTTGCTGTGATTGAGATGAAGAAGGCGAAGATAGGAGCGAGATACCACTGTGATTGCACAGTAGGCGAAGAGGTTAGATAAGCAATCGCAGTGACGATAATCGTATAGAAGATTGAATAGATTGTGCGAACACCATTGGCATCATGAAAATCACCGGTGAGGCGATCAAGTGCACGATTGAAGGTGGTGCGAATAGCAAAGAATGGCAAGGCGATTGCGCCCCATGGCAGATAGGAGAAATAGCCAGGAATTCCAGTCGGTGGCAGGGATAGTGAGAATGGGATGTGGTGGGAACCGAGCCAGATCCACGCAGCGCCACGAATGGGATCTGTTGTCGTTCCAGTTGCGCTACCAGCTGTTGCCCAGGCGACAAGGGCTATAAATGCAAACGGGAGCAGCACAAGTGCTGCTCCACGTATTGCGTGAGACAACGAGACCGAGAGGACGCGTTGCATCGTTAAATTAGCGGCCGAGAATCTCGCGCATAAGGCGCGCAGTCTCGCTAGGAGTTTGTCCGACCTTAACGCCTGCTGCTTCTAGCGCATCCTTCTTTGCTTGCGCTGTTCCTGATGAGCCAGAGACGATTGCGCCTGCATGGCCCATTGTCTTGCCTTCAGGAGCTGTAAATCCTGCAACATAACCAACGACCGGCTTCTTCACATACTCTGCGATAAAAGCAGCAGCGCGCTCTTCAGCATCGCCACCGATCTCACCGATCATGACGATTGCCTCAGTCTCAGGGTCATCCTGGAATGCGCGCAAGCAATCGATATGTGTTGTGCCAATAACTGGATCTCCACCAATACCGACAGCTGTAGAGAATCCAATATCACGGAGCTCA
>JBEGSV010000106.1:0-28012 GCA_041179685.1 Actinomycetota bacterium | reverse complement strand
GGCTTCATCGATTGGAAGTCAAAGCTACATCGCCACCATATATGACGAGGCACCCCTCACAATCTGTGAGAGGCGCCTCGAAATAAAGGTTGAACTAAGCGGTTGGAGCTTCTGCTAGATCTTCAGGTGAATCAGGGGTCATCGCCTTAGGAGCACCGGTAAAGGTGAACTTCGCATCAGCATCAACGCCCTCAACATCTACCACGATGATTTCGCCAGCCTTGAGTTCGCCAAACAAGATGCGCTCTGAGAGAGCATCTTCAATCTCGCGCTGAATAACGCGACGCAAAGGACGAGCTCCAAGAAGTGGGTCATAGCCACGAGCTGCGAGGAGATCCTTTGCAGCCTGTGTAAGTTCGATGCCCATGTCCTTAGCCTTGAGGCGATCATCGAGACCAGCAACCATGAGGTCGACGATCTGAATGATCTGATCCTTAGTTAACTGGTGGAAGACAATGACATCATCGATACGGTTGAGGAACTCTGGACGGAAGTGGCTCTTGAGCTCATCGGCAACTTTGCCCTTCATGCGCTCGTAATTTCCAAGATCATCATCTGCGGCAGAGAAGCCGAGTCCGAGTGATTTAGAGATGTCACGAGTACCGAGGTTTGTTGTCATGATGATGACAGTGTTCTTAAAGTCGACGGTGCGACCTTGTGAATCTGTCAGACGACCATCTTCAAGTACCTGAAGAAGTGAGTTGAAGATATCTGGGTGAGCCTTCTCGATTTCATCGAAGAGCACAACTGAGAATGGACGACGGCGAACCTTCTCGGTCAACTGTCCACCCTCGTCGTAGCCGACATATCCTGGAGGTGCTCCGAAGAGACGTGAGGCTGTGTGGCGCTCTGAGTATTCAGACATATCCAATTGGATTAGTGCTGACTCATCACCGAAGAGGAATGATGCAAGTGTGCGGGAGAGTTCGGTCTTACCAACGCCAGAAGGACCGGCGAAGATAAATGAACCACCAGGACGCTTTGGATCCTTAAGACCGGCGCGTGTACGACGAATCGCCTGTGACAACGCCTTGATTGCTTGATCCTGTCCGATGACACGGCGATGGAGTTCATCTTCCATGCGAAGCAGACGAGCTGTCTCTTCTTCAGTTAACTTAAATACTGGAATACCAGTTGATGCAGAGAGCACCTGAGCGATGAGTTCTTCATCTACCTCGGTGACCTTATCGAGATCAGTTGCCTTCCAATTTTTCTCTGCCTCATTCTTCTCTGCGATAAGAGTCTTCTCCTTATCGCGAAGTGCAGCTGCACCTTCAAAATCCTGACCATCGATTGCAGATTCTTTAGCCTTACGCGCCTCTGCGATCTTTGTATCAAATTCGCGGAGCTCGGCAGGTGCAGTCATTCGCTTGATACGAAGGCGTGAACCAGCCTCGTCGATAAGGTCGATAGCCTTATCTGGCAGGAAGCGATCAGAGATATAGCGATCTGCAAGGTTTGCAGCTGCTGCGAGCGCCCCATCGGTAATTGATACGCGGTGGTGAGTTTCGTAGCGGTCGCGTAGACCCTTCAAGATTTCGATGGTGTGAGCAACTGATGGCTCTTTCACCTGGATTGGCTGGAAGCGGCGCTCAAGCGCTGCATCCTTCTCGATGTGCTTGCGGTACTCATCAAGTGTTGTTGCGCCAATTGTCTGGAGTTCGCCACGAGCAAGCATTGGCTTCAAGATGCTTGCTGCATCGATTGCACCTTCTGC
Organism: Actinomycetota bacterium; assembly: GCA_041179685.1. Lineage (GTDB taxonomy): Bacteria > Actinomycetota > Actinomycetes > Nanopelagicales > Nanopelagicaceae > Planktophila. Next base: position 26,295 of record JBEGSV010000106.1, on the reverse strand, counting down.
AGCGCCTGCACCGACGAGGGTATGAATCTCATCGATAAAGATAATGATGTCACCACGAGTTTTAATCTCTTTAAGAACCTTCTTGAGGCGCTCTTCGAAATCTCCACGGTAACGTGAGCCGGCAACAAGTGCACCGAGATCGAGTGAGTAGAGCTGCTTATCCTTCAGCGTCTCAGGGACATCGTTCTTTGCGATTGCCTGTGCCAGGCCTTCAACAACAGCGGTCTTACCAACACCTGGCTCACCAATAAGAACTGGGTTGTTCTTTGTACGACGAGAGAGAATCTGCATTACGCGCTCGATCTCTTCATCGCGACCAATAACTGGGTCGAGCTTACCTTCGCGAGCAGCAACGGTGAGGTTGCGGCCAAATTGATCGAGAACAAGTGAGGTAGAAGGTGTGCCCTCAGCAGGTCCACCTTGTGTCACTGCCTCTTTGCCCTGATAACCAGAGAGAAGTTGAATAACAGTCGAACGCACGCGATTGAGATCTGCACCGAGCTTTACCAAAACCTGTGCAGCAACGCCTTCGCCCTCACGGATTAGACCGAGGAGGATGTGCTCTGTGCCAATGTAATTGTGGCCAAGTTGAAGCGCTTCACGGAGTGAGAGTTCGAGAACTTTCTTTGCACGTGGCGTAAATGGGATATGGCCACTTGGAGCCTGCTGTCCCTGACCGATGATCTCTTCCACCTGCGCGCGGACAGCATCGAGTGAGATGCCGAGGGATTCGAGCCCCTTTGCTGCTACGCCTTCACCTTCATGGATGAGGCCAAGGAGGATGTGCTCGGTACCGATGTAATTGTGGTTGAGCATGCGTGCCTCTTCTTGCGCCAAGACAACGACTCGGCGGGCTCGATCTGTAAAGCGCTCAAACATCTATGACTCCTTCGATAAGGATGGCTAGCCTATCGCCGACCCATAGGTAGGCGCGAGGCGGAGTTATTACGCTTGTAGAACCCCAAATATGGGGCTGATATTCCCTCGCAGAGCCGCTATTTAGAGGCTACTTAGAGGGTAAGGAGCATTCGAGTGTTGCCGAGGGTATTTGGCTTCACTGATTCAAGATCCAAAAATTCTGCTACACCAGCATCGTATGAGCGCAGAAGTTGGGCATATACATCAGGCTCAACGGGTGTTCCTTGAATTTCTACAAAACCGATACTGCCGAAGAACTGAGTTTGAAAAGTAAGGCAGAAGATTCGTTTGACGCCAACTTCTCGAGCTCGTCGGATGATCTCCTGGAGAATTAAGTGACCGATGCCTTGTTTTTGAAAATCTTTTGAAACAGCAACGGTACGTACTTCAGCGAGATCTTCCCAGAGAATGTGAAGTGCTCCACAGCCAACGACTTTGCCATCTTTTTCTGCGACGACAAATTCTTGAACTGATTCGTAGAGAGTTACTGTCTCTTTTGAAAGCATCTGGCCTGGTGCGGCATAAGAATCTACGAGTTCGCGAATTTCTTTCACATCACTTGTGCGAGCTGCGCGAACCTTAACCATTATCTTTATTCGACCTCTGGCTTTACCAATGGGAACAAGATTGTTTCGCGAATGCCAAGACCGGTAAGGGCCATCAGTAGGCGATCAACACCCATACCCATTCCACCCATCGGCGGCATTCCAAACTCCATGGCACGTAAGAAATCTTCATCTACCTGCATCGCTTCAAGATCGCCCTTAGCACCTAGCTGTGCTTGCTCGACCAAACGATCACGTTGGATTACTGGATCGATAAGTTCGGAGTAACCAGTGGCAAGTTCAAAACCATCTACATAGAGATCCCACTTCTCGACAACGCCGGGAATCTCGCGGTGTGCACGGACGAGTGGAGATGTATCTACGGGATAACCCATTACAAATGTTGGTTCGATCAATTGATCTGAAGCAACATGCTCGAAAATCTCTTCAGCCAATTTGCCGGTGACCCACTTTGGATCAATCTTCATCCCTAACTTCTCTGCATATTTCTTAAGATCTGCATATGGAGTTAGCGCTGTTACCGTCTCTCCAACACCTTCAGAGATAGCGTCATATAAGGAGATTTCCTTCCATGTGCCGCCAAGGTCTTTCTGTGAACCATCTGCATGTGTAACCACATGTGAACCAGCAACAGCCATAGCTGCGTTTTGAATCAAGGTGCGGGTGACATCAGCGATAGAGCGCCAATCTCCATAAGACATATAAGACTCAACCATTGCAAATTCTGGTGAGTGTGATGAGTCAGCGCCTTCGTTACGGAAGTTGCGATTGATTTCAAAGACGCGCTCGATACCACCCACAACGCAGCGCTTCAAGAAGAGCTCTGGTGCGATACGCATGTAGAGATCCATATCGTATGCATTTGAGAAAGTCTTAAATGGACGAGCTGCAGCTCCACCATGCATTACCTGCAACATCGGCGTCTCTACTTCAATAAAGTCGAAGCCATTAAAGGTTTCACGTAATGAGCGCATGACCTGTGGACGCATACGTGCGGCTGCACGAGCCTCTGGGCGAACAATGAGATCTACATATCGCATACGGACGCGAGTCTCTTCAGACATCGGCTTGTGATCATTGGGAAGTGGGCGTAGCGACTTTGATGCAAGCTTCCATGAGTTTGCGAGGATCGAAAGTTCGCCTCGCTTTGATGTGATGATTTCACCGGTAACGCTGACGATGTCACCTAAATCAATATCTGACTTCCAGGCATCGAGAGCTTCTTGTCCAACTTTATCTAGAGATAACATCGCCTGAAGTTCGGTGCCATCACCTTCGCGAAGAGTTGCAAAACATAATTTTCCGGTATCGCGCTTGAAGATAATGCGACCAGTGAGAGATTCGACATCACCTGTGGCAACATCGATATCTAGGCCGGAGTACTTCTCGCGGATCTCCTTGAGGGATTTGGTTCGGTCTACAGAGACTGGGTATGGCTCAACGCCACGCTCGAGCAATCCAGCGCGCTTCTCGCGTCGAATGCGGAGCTGCTCAGGAAGGTCATCCTCGATTGGTGCTCCAGTTGAAGCGTTATTTTCAGTCGTCATAGTGGCTGGAGTTTACCCAACCATTTCCCTTGAAATCACATCGCCTAGGCGATTGATTTATCGATTCTTCTCATGAATCAATCGAAGGCCGATTAGGGTTAAATCTGGCTCATATTCATCGATTGTTTCAGCAACGCCAATGATTAATGGCGCGAGGCCGCCAGTCGCGATAACAGTTGGCGCTTCGGTGTAATCGAGAGCAAGCTCTGCGGTGATGCGATCGACAAGTCCATCAACCTGACCAGCAAAGCCAAAAATAGTGCCTGATTGAAGCGCTTCAACTGTGTTCTTACCAATAACGCTCTTGGGGCGAATGAGTTCTACCTTTCGAAGTTGGGCAGCACGTGAGGCGAGGGCGTCAACTGAAATTTCGATTCCAGGTGCCAGTGATCCGCCGAGGAATTCACCCTTAGGAGAAACGACATCAAGGTTTGTTGAAGTTCCGAAATCAACAACAATTGCAGGACCGCCATAGAGAGTATGAGCCGCAAGGGTATTAACAATTCGATCTGCGCCGATCTCTTTTGGATTATCTACCAGTAGTTGTACACCGGTCTTTGTTCCTGGCTCAACGATTGTTGTTGGAAGTTCTGCGTAGTAAGTGTTAATCATTGTCCGAAGTTCACGAAGTGTCGCTGGAACTGTCGAACAGATAGAGAGACCGGTGAGCGTATATCCAGTCATGAGCGCATTGAATTGAAGCCACAGCTCATCGGCAGTTGTGCGGGGATCTGTCTTTACGCGCCAAGATTTAATGAGCTGATCGCCCTTAAATACACCTAGGACAGTATTTGTATTTCCGACATCGACAGTTAAAAGCATTGCTACTCCGCTCTCATATCTAAACCAATATCAAGTACAGGTGCGCTATGAGTCAACGCACCAATTGCAATGTAATCAACGCCTGATTCCGCATATGCGCGGGCATTTTCCAACGCGATCCCACCTGATGCCTCAAGCTTTGTTGCACCGGCAACAAGTGCAACTGCTTCCCGACACTGCTCTGGAGTCATATTGTCGAGCAAGATCAGATCTGGCTTTAGCGGTAGAACTTCTCGCAGTTGGCTGAAGTCATCTACCTCAATCTCGATGGGAGCTGATGGAAATGCGCTGCGGACCGCGTTAAATGCTTGCGATACTCCCCCCGCTGCAGCTATGTGGTTATCTTTTATGAGAGCAGCATCTGAGAGCGACATTCGGTGATTTGTTCCACCACCCATTCGAACTGCGTACTTCTCTAATTGGCGATAACCAGGAGTAGTCTTGCGAGTATCGCGCACTTTGCATTGCGTGCCTGCAACAGCTGATACCCATTGCGCCGTAAGGGTTGCGATTCCACTTAAGTGGCCAAGAAAGTTAAGCGCTGTGCGTTCTGCCAATAAAATCGCACGAGTATTTCCTGTGACTGTAAGTAGAACCTCTCCGGCCTGAATAAATTCTCCATCGCTCTTCTTTACAGTGATTTCACTCAAGCCGACTTCTTGAAGAGTGGCTTTGACCATATCGATACCTGCGAGAACCCCAGCTTTTCTCGCTGTGAAATCTGCGGTGCTCACTGCTTCCGATTGAATCGTTGAAACTGAGGTGAGATCTTCTCCGCCCTCAAGATCTTCAGCGAGGGCACGCTTAATCAAATCAAGATCAATCATTTATCACTGACCTCCTGATATCCAGTTGTCCATGAACCACTTTGATCAAGCTGTTGAATGATTCGCTTTCGCCATAGATCACTTGTCTCTGGGAAATCCTCACGCCAGTGTGATCCTCGCGTCTCTTGGCGGATGAGCGCCGCCTTCAATATTGCTTGAGCGAGTTGGAATAAGTTTGTCGCCTCCCACGCTTCAACGCATGGCTCGGTGCTGCGACGATCTTCAATGCGAGTGAGTTCAGCGCTTGTCTTGAGCAATGAATCCGAGGAACGGAGAACACCGGCGCCACGACTCATACTTGCCTGCAGTTCAGTGCGAACCTGTGGATCGAGAAGAATCTCTTGTGATGCATTCTCAACTGGTGCACCTGGCTCTGGTGTATTCCTTGCGATATCGGATGCGATTCGAGCGCTAAATACCAGGCCTTCTAGTAGCGAATTTGATGCCAAACGGTTTGCGCCATGGACACCAGAGCATGCCGTTTCGCCACATGCATAGAGGCCTCGAACGCTGGTGCGACCATTGAGATCGACGCGAACCCCACCAGATGCATAGTGCGATGCTGGTGCAACCGGAATGAGATCCTTCATAGGATTTATTCCATGGGATAGACATGAGGCAAAGATCGTTGGGAAGCGCTTCTCAAAGCCTTCAATATGGCGAACATCGAGCCATACATGGTGGGCACCGGTCTCATTCATCACCCGCATACTTGCAATTGCAACCACATCACGTGGCGCAAGTTCTGCCATTGGATGTACGCCTTGCATAAATCTATTGCCCTGATTATCAAGTAGGTATGCGCCTTCACCACGTACCGCTTCACTGATGAGCGGTTGCTGTCCTTGTGAATTATTACCAAGCCATAGAACCGTTGGATGGAATTGAATAAATTCAACATCGGCAACTTTCGCACCTGCACGAAGTGCGAGTGCTACGCCATCTCCAGTAGAGACAGATGGATTTGTTGTTTGAGCAAATACTTGACCTAGTCCACCTGTTGCAAGGACAACCGCCTTTGCCAGAGCACGACCTACACCATCGCGACTTCCGGCACCGATGACGTGGAGAGTGACACCACAGACATCACCATCTTCATCCTTCAGCGCATCGAGAACTAGCGCATGTTCGACAACTTCGATTTCGGGATCTTCAGTGACAGCCGCAAGAAGAGCTCGAGAAACTTCTGCTCCAGTTGCATCGCCACCTGCATGGATGATGCGGTTGCGGTGGTGGCCACCTTCACGAGTTAGTGAAATCTCGCCAGATGCCTCTGTATCAAACTTTGCGCCACGTTCAATTAATTTACGGACAGCTTCTGGACCTTCTGTAACCAATACGCGGACTGCAGACACATCACAGAGACCAGCACCTGCATCTAAAGTGTCGGCGAGATGCTCTTCCGGCGAATCTCCCTCGCCCAGAGCTGCTGCGATGCCGCCCTGCGCCCATTTCGTTGAACCTTCATCAACTCGCGCCTTGGTGACAAGGAGAACAGAGAGGCCGTAGGTTCGACATTGAAGAGCGGTTGTTAAACCAGCAATTCCAGAACCAACAACAATCACATCGGCCGTTGCAGTCCATCCAGGAGCAGGGGCTAGTAGCTTCATAACTTCTGCTCGCTCTTCACCGGCATATTGTCGAGCAAGCGCACACCATTAATCCAACCGGCGACTATTGCACGCTTAAATTGAGTGGATTCTGTCGGTGCCATGAAGGTTTCCTCATCGATGTAATCGGCATAGTCCAGAGTCAAGGTGGGCTCAGATGCGAGCATCTCTCGCAATTGCGCTTCATTGGCAGAGTCTCTTAATGCTCTTGAAATGACTTGTGCAGCCTTACGTCCATCCGCATCTAAACGAACATTGCGCGATGACATCGCCAATCCATCTTCTTCACGGATGATTGGTGCAGCGATAATCTGAACCTCATCTGCAATCTCGCGAATGAGAGCTAACTGCTGGAAATCTTTCTCACCAAAGATTGCTACTTGAGGCTTCACTAAATCGAAGAGTCGACGGACAACAGTGACGACTCCATCAAAGTGGCCCGGGCGGGATGCTCCCTCATAAAGATCTGCGATTGGTCCCGCAGTCAATCGTGGAAAACCATCTGGGTATATCTCTTCGTAGGTAGGAAACCAGAGATGAGTAACGCCGAATTTTTCTGCTAATTCAATATCTGCCTCTGGCGTGCGAGGGTATTTGGCTAAGTCGCTCTTATCTTCAAATTGAAGCGGGTTGATATAGATGCTTGCTACAACGTTCTCTGAATATCGTGAAGCAATCTGAAAGAGAGAACCGTGTCCAGCGTGGAGCGCTCCCATGGTGGGAACAAATGCGCAGGACGAAGGAAGCTCTTGTGCGCTTGTTACTACCTTCATGGCTCCAGTCCTTTCAGGTACCGGGCAGACAGTGTGATGAGTCTAAGGCGTTACGGCAGTTGTGCCAAAAGATCTGAAATTTTTCCATGGGTAATCAGAACCGCATCAGGTTCTATCTCATACCAAGGTTCAAGGACGAAGCGACGTTCATGGGCACGCGGATGTGGAATATGTAGCTCATCTGCATAACTCAAGATTGCTCCATATTGAATGAGATCGAGATCTATCGTTCGTGGCCCCCAGTGGACGAGTCGTTCGCGGCCAAGTGCCTTTTCAATTCCGTGGAGTAGCGCCAAGAGTTCGGTGGCTGGTAGCTCGCTCTCTGCAATACAGACCGCATTGAGATAATCAGGTTGCTCGGGGCCACCTACTGGGGCGGTCTTTAAGTACTGTGAGATAGCTATTACATCGAGTGATTCACGTAAGAGAGCTACCGCCACATCCATCTGCTCTTCTGGATTACCAATATTGGCACCTAGTGCAATTACTGCCTTCATGGGCGTGTAATCGTTACCGCTATATCTGTGACTGTTTCGCTCACAGGTGCTGAAGGTTTATGAACAGTCACAGCGATCTTCTCAACGGTCGGAAAGTTCTCTCTAATGGTATCTGCGATAAATCCAGCTAGACGCTCGATGAGATCAAATTGCAACTTCTCTATCGCGTTCTTGGCAATAGCGGTGAGAAGGCTGTAATCAACAGAATCACTGAGTTGATCACTGATGCTCGCTGCATGGAGATCTATCTCTAAATCAAGGTCGACAAAAAACTCTTGCCCATCGCGCTTCTCAAAATCAAATACACCGTGAAATCCGAAACCTTTAATGCCTTTGATTGCAATCTTGTCGCTCATCACTTCACCAACTCTACGTGAGGTGCAACGCTATGGACTCGGACAGCCCAGATTCCTTTACCAACGAGTGATTCGGAGATCTTGAGTGTGCCAGCCTCGCGCTCATCAGGAGTATCGCCGCCGATAAAACGTTTTCGTGAATGGCCGATGAGGACTGGATATCCAAGCGCGGCAAACTCATCGATTCGATTGAGAATCTCCCAATTGTGTTCAGCATCTTTTGCAAAACCGAGACCTGGATCAAGCACAATATTCTCGCGCTTGATGCCAGCAGCAAGCGCCTTATCTAGCTGAATTGTCACTTCATGAATCACATCTTCAACTACATCGTTGTACTGCGCTTTTGAATTCATATCCTTTGAAGGACCGCGCCAATGCATCAAGGTATAGGTGCAACCAAGGGCAGCAACGGTGGTAAACATCTCTGGGTCGGCGGCTCCACCGCTGACATCATTCACAATCGTGGCGCCAGCTTCAACGGCTAACTTTGCAGTGGAGGCTCGCATGGTGTCGACGCTTATCGCAACGCCCTTGCCGCAAAGCTCTTTAATAACAGGAATTACGCGGCGTTGTTCTTCTTCTTCACTTACCCGCTCTGCCCCTGGACGGGTTGATTCACCGCCCACATCAATAATGTCTACTCCTTCTTCAATCATCTCTAAGCCGCGAGCTACAGCATGCTCAAATGTGAAGTGTTTTCCGCCGTCGGCAAAGGAATCCGGAGTGACGTTGAGGATTCCCATAACCAACATGGCGCTATCGATTCGTAATGAGTGAGATGGCTTCAGCGCGCGTTGCGGAATCACGAAGAACGCCACGAACTGCGGATGTTGTTGTTCTCGCTTGTGACTTTCGGACGCCACGCATCGACATGCAGAGATGCTCGCAATCAATAACAACAATGACTCCCATTGGATTGAGAATCTCCATCATCGCATCAGCAATCTGTGATGTAAGTCGTTCTTGTACCTGAGGACGTCGGGCGAAGAGATCTACCAAACGAGCAACCTTGGAGAGTCCGGTGATCTTTCCACTTGGGATATATCCAACATGTGCAACGCCATGAAATGGAGTCAGGTGATGCTCGCAATGAGAGAAGACTTCGATATCGCGAATGATGACAAGCTCTTCATGTCCGATATCAAAAGTTGTAGTGAGCACATCTTGTGGGTGCTGCCACAGCCCTTCAAAGTTCTCTTTAAAGGCACGTGCTACGCGAGCTGGCGTATCTTGTAGGCCCTCACGATCCGGGTTTTCGCCAAGGGCCAAGAGAAGTTCGCGAACGGCATTCTCTGCACGCTCTTGATCAAATGGCGCACTTGCACGGCCGTCATCTGCGCCCATTGATACCGAACTAATCTCGCTCATTACTCAGTTGCCTTCTTTACGCGACGAGCTCGCTTTGGCTTCTCTATCTCGCTCTCTTCAACAACTGGTACTGATTTCTCGGTAAGAGCAACAGGTGGAATATCTGAAGGGATGCGAGTCAATGAACCTGTCCACTTTGGACGCTCAGGCCACATCACTACATTGGCGAATATCTCTGCGATCTCTTCTTTATTAATGGTCTCCTTCTCAAGAAGGACGACAACCATGGCATCGAGAGTTTCGCGGTTTGCAACCAAGATATCAAAGGCCTCTTGATGAGCATTTTCGATCATCTTGCGAATCTCAGAATCGATTGTTGCCGCAATCGTCTCTGAATAATCACGCTGGTGGCCATACTCGCGTCCCAAGAATGGTTGCGTTGAATCTCCACCTAATTTGATTGCGCCAATCGCTTCGGTCATTCCATATTGAGTGACCATTGCGCGGGCCAGAGCGGTAGCTTTTTCGATGTCATTAGATGCGCCAGTTGAAGGGTCATGGAAAATCAACTCTTCTGCTGCACGACCGCCGAGTGAATAAGCCAATTGATCTAGCAATTGATTGCGAGTAGTCGAGTACTTATCTTCATCAGGAAGAACCATTGTGTATCCGAGTGCTCGTCCACGAGGCATGATTGTGACCTTATGAACTGGATCGGTATGAGGAAGTGCGCGCGCAACAAGAGCGTGACCAGCTTCGTGGTAAGCGGTGACTCGACGTTCTTCCTCTGACATTAAACGAGTCTTGCGCTGTGGTCCACCCATGACGCGATCGATAGCCTCATCGAGTTGCGGATTGGTAATGACCTTCTTGCCTTCTCGTGCAGCCAATAGCGCTGCCTCATTAAGAACGTTAGATAAATCTGCACCGGTAAATCCAGGTGTACGACGTGCATAAGCAACAAGGTCAACATCTTCTGAGATTGGCTTGTTCTTCGCGTGCACCTTAAGGATGTCGCCTCGTCCTTTGAGATCTGGACGATCCACTGGAATCTGACGATCAAAGCGACCTGGACGCAGAAGCGCGGGATCAAGTACATCGGGACGGTTTGTTGCAGCGATCAAAATAACCTGACCATTTGCCTCAAAGCCATCCATCTCGACCAAGAGTTGGTTGAGTGTCTGTTCGCGCTCATCATGTCCGCCACCCATACCTGTGCCGCGTTGACGACCGACCGCATCGATTTCATCGACGAAGATAATTGCAGGTGCATTTGCCTTTGCCTGAGCGAAGAGATCGCGCACACGTGCGGCACCGACTCCGACAAACATTTCTACAAAGTCAGAACCTGAGATGGAGTAGAAAGGAACTTTTGCCTCACCAGCGACTGCACGGGCTAGAAGTGTCTTACCTGTTCCTGGAGGGCCAAAGAGCAGAACGCCCTTTGGAATCTTTGCACCGAGAAGTTGATACTTCGTTGGATCTGAGAGAAAGTCTTTAATCTCTTCAAGCTCAGAGATTGCTTCATCTGCACCGGCAACATCTGCAAATGTATTCTGCGGAACATCTGGATTCTGCAGCTTGGCTCGTGACTTTCCAAAGCTAAATACTCGGTTTCCACCTTGAGCGCTGCTGAGCATTAAGAAGAGTAAGAAACCAATGAGGATGATTGGGCCGAAGGTAAAGAGAATTGTTGCAATGAGTGATTGCGTTGGGACATCAACATCCCAGCCCTTTACCGGTGGATTTGCAGAGAGCGCATCAATAATTGTTGGCTCTTGGCGAATTACATACGAAGCCTCAACTTTTGTAGCGCCCTTAATAGCTTGGCCGGCTTTGAGAATAAGCTGAATCTTCTGATCTTTATCAATCAGCAGCGCTGATTCGACCTCTGATTTTGCAATTGCATCAAGCGCCTGAGAGGTACTGATTACTGTGTATTTATTTGACGCGCTAGAGATTTGACCAAAGAACGATACGGCGATAATCGCAACAATGATCCAGAAGAGTGGACCACGGAATATTTTCTGCGCCCGCGTCTTTGGCTCTGCCTTTGTTGCAGCATCGCCAGCCTTCTTGGGAGAGAACTTCTTCAAAGGGTTATTTGCTTTCTTCTTCGCATCGCTCATGACTCTTGGCCTATTCGTACATGTGCTTTGCAAGCACACCAATAAATGAAAGGTTGCGGTACTTCTCATCAAAGTCGAGGCCGTAACCGACAACGAACTCCTTTGGAATATCGAAACCGACGTACTTCACATCGACTTCAACTTTTGCCGCTTCTGGCTTACGTAAAATGGTGAGGATCTGAACATCAGCTGCACCTCGGGATTCGAGGTTTGACTTAAGCCAAGAGAGTGTGAGTCCAGTGTCGACGATATCTTCGACGATTAAGACGTTGCGACCTGTGACATCTGTATCAAGATCTTTGAGAATACGAACGACTCCGGATGACTTTGTTCCTGAACCATATGAAGAGACCGCCATCCAATCCATCTGCATATGAGTCTGCATGGCACGAGTCAGATCTGCCATCGCCATGATTGCGCCTTTGAGGACGCCAACGAGTAAGACATCTTTACCTTGGTAATCAGCATCGACTTGAGCTGCTAGCTCGCCAATGCGCGCCTTAAGTTGTTCTTCTGTTGCGATTACGCGCTCTACATCGGTTCCAACTGCTGCAAGATCCACCTGGTTTAGCTCCCTATTGGTCGAGTTCGGCAGGAGCCTACGCACCTACCGCGAGAGGGACAGTCTGCCCGAAATACGCTCAACCTTCACACCACCGGCAAGGCTGACCTCGCCCTGCCCTTTCCAGGCGCAGATCAGGGCATCAATCGCCCCCACCTGCTCATAGGTGAGCTTTCCAGGGGTGGCTCCGGCAGCCAAGGCAGCTCGTCGAATAATCCGGGTTCTGATGGCTTTGGGCAGCAGAGCGAGGCGATCGCATTCGAGATCGGTCGCCTCTCGCTCGGCCCAGAGATCGAGCGCATCGGCATCATCACGGAGCAGGGCTGCGGTACGAACAAGTGCACGCGAGATTCCGGGATCGAGATGCTCTTCTAAATATGGAATTACTTCGTGACGAACTTTGACTCGAGTGAATTCGGTATTGAGATTATGTGGGTCGTTCCAGAAATCTAGACCCCATTCCTTACATGCAGATTCGGTTTCTTCACGAGTAATAGAAAGTAAAGGTCGGAGGAGATTTCCATTTTCAGCAGCCATTCCTGAGAGCGATCGTGCACCAGAACCTCGCGCTAATCCCAAGAGAACAGTCTCTGCTTGATCATTGCGCGTATGACCTAAGAAGACTTTGACTGCCTTCGTCTCCGCCACGCTTTCATTAAGAGCCGCATAGCGTGCATCACGAGCGCCATTTTCGAGGCCGGCGTCAGTAGTGACCACAACTTTTTTAATAACAACTTCGCCATAACCAATCTCCTTTAACTGTTCTGCAACTTTCTGTGCCTGAAGTTGTGAGTTCACTTGAAGTTGATGATCAACCGTAACTGCAACCGCGTTAAGTGCGAGCGGTTGTGATTCAATTAAGAGGGCTTGAGCAAGTGCGAGAGAATCGGCGCCGCCAGATACTGCAACAAGAAATGTATCTCCTGCTCCAAGTTTCTCTAAGAATGGCTTTACTGCGCTGCGAATTGCAACCGATGCGCTAGCCATCTCTTTAGACTCGACCGCCGAATGGCATCAAGCCCTTAATCGAGTAGATACTTGAATAGAGAAGGCCTCTGCCCTTTGAGTTTGCTTCCCACATCATTCCATCGCCAGCATAAATTGTGATGTGATGAATGGTGCCGATTGTTCCCTTATATGAATAGAAGAGTAGGTCGCCAGGAACAAGCTGAGTAAGCGGTACGTGGTAGGTATAACCAGCGTAGAGCGCTGAGTTAAGGCGATCCCAATTAGGCCACCCAAGTCCGGCAGATTTATATGCCGCGTAGACCAGACCGGAACAATCGAAAGTGCTTGGACCTTGAGTGCCCCAGACATAAGGCTTACGTGCCTGCACCTGCTTCTTTGCAAAGGCAACAGCGAGATTGCGTTGCGCCTGTGTTGTACGGATAGTTGAGCGTCCCTTAAATCCACGATCTGGCCAGACCTTTGATTGATTGATCGTGGTCGTAGCTGTGTTCGCTTGGCTCTCTTCAAGAAGAGCGAGCTGGCGCTGTTGCTCAAGCGTGATTCGGACATTCTTCGCCTTTGCAAGTTCGGCAATCAATTTATCTTGAACGGCGCGAAGCTTATTAACTTCCTTCTGCTGAAGAGCCTGAGCGTCATCTGCAACCTTCTTCGCAGCAGCAACCTTCGCTGTTGCAATTGCCTGTACTGCGCGCGCTTCATCTGCCTTCTTCTTTGCAGCACGCGCAACTATTTCGGCCTCTTTAAATCGAGCAAGGGCAGTTGAGTTGCGGGCACCCAAGGTATTGAGCGTTGAAAGTTGATCCATGATGTCTTGCGGACCGTTTGCGCTGAGCAACGGCTGAATATCGCTGAGACTTCCACCCATGATGTATGCATTTGCTGCCATCTTGCCAATGGAGCGATGAGCTTCTGCAACTTCTGCTGCAGTTTCAGCTGCATGCTTTGCAGCTGCATTGGCGGCCGCTGTTGCAATATTTAACTCGTTCTGCGCTTTGAGATAGAGCGATCGAGCAACTGCTGCCTTTGCAGCGAGCTGTCGTAGAGTCAGATTTGCTGCCGCTAATTTCTTGGCAGCTGCATCGGCTGCCTTCTTCTTCGCCGCTTCGGCCACCTTTGCCGCTTCAATTTCAGCAAGAGTTGGCTTCGGCTTGGCAATAGCAGGCGTAGTGGCAAGGGTGAGCGCACCCATGAGGGCGAGAGCTATCACTGACTTGCGGCGCATTATTCAAGAATAAATGAGTAGCAGAGCTAATGCGACCTCAAGTGCCCATGTGTCGTACTTCTTAATGAGATTCACATGAAATTGAAAGAATCACATGATCAATTAGTTCGCTACATCTCTTTTCGCAAAGAGAAATGCAGAGATAAGAGTGCCGAGCAACACATATCCGGTTCCCAGTGAAAGTGCATGTGTGTAGCTGACTTGTTCACTTCCACCTGCTGCGATGACATTGAACTGTGTTACTGGTGTCCACTCTGGAATATTGGAATTCACAAAGTAGAGCAGCCCTTCAAGAATGAGCGACCAGATGACTCCAATTGAAATGGAGGAGATTGGTGAACGGAAGATCAATCCCAATGTGATGCCAAAGACTCCGAAGTAAACGATGGAGATAAAGATATTGAGGGTAGATCTTCCAATTGCACCCCAGCCATCTGCTGTGAACCAGAGGTCAGTGGAGACATTTGCACCGCTTGAGAGCAAATAACCGATGGTGATGCTTACAGAAATATTGACGAGGGCGATTAGTGCGGCAAAGGACTTCATTGCGGCAAATTTTCCGGCTAATAGTTTCAACCGCTTCGGCTGTCGGACTAAGAGATTCCGAAGCGTTCCATAGGTGTACTCCTGTGCACTTTGGGCGGCGAAGATACAGAGCGCTGTGATTCCGAGGAAGAGGCCCACCTGAGATACAGCTGTAATCGATCCTTGTGCTGATTCGAGGATCGGGCGCCCAATTGTGGCGCCTCGATCAGCATTCCCGTCTGGCGAATCAATATTCTTAAACATAAATACAGTGACAAGTACTGTGAAAAACAGCGAAGAGGCCAATGAGCCCAGAATCAGAACTGGACGGCGAAGTTTGCGCCACTCTGCGGCGAATACTTTAAACATTAGCGACCTCCTGTCATCTCAAAGAATGTTTCTTCGAGATTTGGCAATGTTGGGTGAAGTTGCGAGAGAACGATGCCTGCATCAAATGCACTTCTATTCAATGTTGCCGCCCAATCATGAGGACCTTCAATATGTGCTTCTTGGTGGCGGATCACGGCTGGGTGACCTGCAGCGATTGCAATTGCGACAATTTTTTCAAGATCAGATGGGTTCTCTGTTTTCACAATAATTGTTGGCTTCTGCGCAAAGAGAAGGTCTTCGATTGCACCGGCGAAGACAACCTCACCTTTGCGAAGCATCACAATGTGTTGGGAGATGATTTCGAGTTCAGAGAGCAAGTGGGAAGAGACAAAGACTGTTGTTCCTTCGCTTGCAAGTTTCTTGAGCAGGTCTCGTACCTCTTGAATGCCTTCTGGATCCA
This sequence comes from Actinomycetota bacterium, assembly GCA_041179685.1. Classification (GTDB taxonomy): domain Bacteria; phylum Actinomycetota; class Actinomycetes; order Nanopelagicales; family Nanopelagicaceae; genus Planktophila. Next base: position 10,874 of record JBEGSV010000106.1, on the reverse strand, counting down.
AACCATTTGTCGGTTCGTCGAGAATGAGTAACTCAGGGCTTGGAAGTAGTGCAGCAGCGATACCTAATCTCTGCTTCATGCCGAGCGAATAGGTCTTGTACTTATCTCCACCGCGACCGCCTAGGCCAACGAGATCAATTAACTCTGCAACGCGTTCGATCGGTATGCCACCCATTGTTGCTAAAACCTTGAGATTTTCAGCGCCGGTAAGTGCGGGATAGAAAGCTGGTCCCTCAATCATTGCACCCACTGAGGCGAGGTACTTCTCTGGCTCGGTAATTGAATGACCGAGCACAGTTCCTGTTCCAGATGTTGGTGCGATCAACCCAAGGAGCATGCGGATAGTTGTTGTCTTTCCTGCTCCATTGGGGCCGACAAAACCGCAGATTGTTCCGCGAGGAACTGAGAAAGATGCAGATTGCACGGCGGCCAGGTTGTCGTATCGCTTAGTGAGACCAGAGACCTCTATTGCATTCGAATTCATGAAGTGACTATAACGCTCAACGCTGAGAGTCATCTAAGATTTGGCTATGAGTAAAGAAGTTTGGGGATACCAACCACGTAACAATCGTCCTGCGCCAGATTGGGAAGTTGAAGCGCAGACCGATGCTGTTCGTGCAGGGCTAGCCCGTACTGGTTTTGGCGAAACTTCTGAAGCGCTCTTTCTCAATAGCGGATTTACATATTCATCGGCTCAAGAAGCGCTCGATTCATTTACCGATGAGACCGATCACTTCCTTTACAGTCGTTTCCATAACCCCACTGTGGCCATGTTTGAGAAGCGCTTGGCTGCACTTGAAGGCGCTGAATATTGTGTTGCCTTCGGCTCTGGAATGGCCGCCGTCTTTGCATCTCTTGCATGCATCGTTGAATCCGGCGATCACATCGTTGCATCTGCAGCGATGTTTAGTTCATGTCATGTCATCATTACTGAAATTCTTCCCAAGTGGGGCGTTACTTACGAACTAGTTAAGGCGAACGATCTTGAGGCTTGGCAAGCTTCCTTATCAAAGCCAGTAAAGGCTGTATTTATCGAGACTCCAAGTAACCCATTAATGGAGATCACCGATATCCGTGCCGTAAGCGACCTTGCACATAAGGTTGGCGCAACTGTGATTGTCGATAACGTGATGGCATCACCCGGACTGCAGCGCCCACTCGAACTCGGTGCAGATGTCGTAATGTATTCAGCCACCAAACATATCGACGGCCAAGGCCGCGTTCTTGCTGGCGCCCTTCTCGGATCTTTCTCTTACATCCACGAGAAGTTACTTCCATTCTCTCGCCACACTGGTCCTTCACTGAGCGCATTTAATGCATGGGTCCTACTCAAGTCACTCGAAACTTTGGATTTACGTGTCGAGCGAATGAACTCCAATGCGCAAAAGATTGCAGAATTCCTTGAGGCTCACCCATCAATCAAGAGCGTTCGCTATCCAGGACTTGCATCTCATCCTGATGCAGCTGTGATTAAAAGGCAGATGACTGGTGGCGGAACGACTATCGGGATTGAATTTAATGGCTCTCAGAAGGATGCTTTCAAATTTATGGATTCGCTCCGCATCATTGATATCTCGAACAATCTGGGCGATAGCAAAACATTGATTACACATCCTGCTTCCACAACACATCGACGTCTTTCGACAGAGGTACAAGCAGGAATGGGGATCACGCCATCCGTGCTTCGTCTATCTGTGGGGCTTGAGCATGTAAACGATTTAATTAAGGATATTGATCAAGCGCTCAAGAGCTGAGCTATAACAAGCAGGGCCGAAAGTGCAGTCAGGTAGGTAATTGACCAGTGGAATATTCCGCCGGCGACCTTGTTGTAATTATCTGAATTCTCTTTTAGAGCAAAGAGCTGGAAGGTGAAGATCGCTCCTAGAGCAACTGTCGCCATCAGTGCCCAGACCGGTAATTCCGCTAATTGAATCAGAGCGGTTGAGCAAATAACCATTGCAATGGTGTGAAACCACATCTGACCGATGACATTTGCGCGCGTTGCAACAGATGGCAACATCGGAATTCCTGCAGCTGAATAATCATCTTTGTATTTGATTGCTAGCGCCCAGAAATGTGGTGGTGTCCAGAAGAAGATCACCATAAAGAAAGCGACGGGAACCAATGAAAGGGAATTTGTCACCGCTGCCCAGCCGATAAGAACTGGCATACAACCGGCAGCTCCACCCCAGACAATATTCTGCGAAGTATTTGGTTTGAGTGCGATCGTGTAGATCAATACGTAATAAGCGATTGCAATTGCGGTAAGAATTGTGGCGAGCGTTGTTGTAAAGAGATAGAAAATAATCAGCGAAATCAATCCGATTGCAAAGGCAAAGATGGTTGCTTGAGTGCGACTCACAGCGCCAGTGACTAGAGGGCGCTTTGCAGTGCGCTTCATCAACTTATCTCGCTCGCTCTCAATCACCATATTGAATGCGTTGGCAGATCCAGCTGCGAGAGTGCCTCCAATGAGGGTCCAAGCGAGCAGGCTTAGCGATGGGAATCCGCGCTCGGCCAAGACGACCGCTGGGATTGTGGTGATAACCAAAAGCTCGACGACCCTGAGCTTCATCAGGTCTATATAGGCGCGAATGGTCGACACACGCGTAGCCTATCTGCGATTAGCAGGTTACTTCACGCCAGTTCTCAGCCCTTTCTCAGAGATAAACCTTACTTTTTAGCCATGAGAAACCAACCAGAACCACAGAAGCCAGAATGGTTTGAACTCCTCGATGGCGATGCGCCATCGGCTCAGGTAGCTAAGGTCGACAAGAAGCTTCCAATATTTGCTGCAGTGGTTATCGGTGCAGCCCTTCTCTCTGGCACCGTCTTCGCTGGCGCCAATAGCGGCGGCCAAGAGAGCGCAGTAGCGGCTACAAACCAGATTGAGAATTCAACAGGTGCTTCAGGTGCGACCAGCGCAACAGTTGGGGCGGTCTCAGGTACAACATCGGAGGCTCTTCAACCTTCCAATGATTCAACTCTTCAAAATGGATCGATTCAAAATCCAACGGTCAGCGGAGTCAAGCCACCCAGAGGTGGTGGAGACGATGATGACGATGATGACGATTATGATGACGACCATGAAGAAGACGATGATCATCGCCGCGAGCGTCGCGATCACGACGAGCACTAATTAATTTGTAACAGTAACCGAATCGCTTACAGGGGTTAGTGGTAGAAGCACTGGCAATAACGGAGTAGCAATCTTTCCTAAGATTCGATCCACGGTTGCGCGTACCTTCTTAGTCACGGTGTAACTCTTGCTGTGACGATCTGCAATCACGACGAAGATGTAATGATTGTTGCCAGATTCAACAAACCCTGCAAGGTTGGTTGTTCCATTGAGGGTGCCGGTCTTCGCGCGAACAAGTCCGACCGCCCCTGGTGCAGTCTCTAAGAATCTATTCTGTAGCGTTCCTGAGACTCCCCCAACTGGAAGACCATCTACCAGAGGCGCAAACTTTGGATCGTGGTAAATCACAAAGAGAAGTTGAGAGACCTGCTTAGCGGTCATCCGATTCTGCTTCGATAGACCGCTTGCATCTTTGACTACAAGATTCTTTGTATCAATTTTCATCCCGGTAAGCAGCGTTTTAAATGTTTTCGCTACGCCGGCATCATCGAGAGTATTTCCAGCGGCCACAGCCGCTAAGCGGGCTATGCGCTCTGCTAAGAGATTATCGCTCCAGACCAGGGTCCAATCGACGATTTTCTGAAGCGTTGGGGAGGTCGAGCCGAGAATATATTGGCTCGATTTGTTGACCGCTTGTTGCGCAGTCAAGCGCTTAAGGGTGATTGATGGAGCACGGCTCTGCAAGAACTTTTTAATGTGGGCGACATCTTGTGAATAGAGATTGCTGTAGTAGATGACAGCACCAACAGTGGAACCAGAATTAATCTCTTTGATTGTGCTCAGCGCGTTGTATTCGATGCGCTGAAGGGAAGTCCGAGACATTTTTTCTGCAACTTTATTGTCGTAGCTGATCCATGGATCAAGTGATCCTTGGATCACAACTGACTGGCTATCAACACCTGTCCAGAGCGATGTCGTGTAACTATCTGCTGGAGAGAGATATGTGTAAGCAGCCGCTGCAGAAACTAACTTAATAACTGAGGCAGGCTTACGAGGAGAATTGGAGTTTGATTCAAAGACAACTTCGCCAGTTTTCTCATCAACAACAATCACTGAAGGATCCGCAAGAGTCGGTGTTGTTGCTAATTGCGAGAAAACTTTGGAGACTAGTGGAGAGTCGGCTGCATGAGCAGGTATTTGCGATACGCCTAAGAGCGCCGCAACTAGCCACGCAATTGTCGAACTTCTCTTAAACGTCATCGAAAATTTAAATGCTCACTGCAATGATGATGTTAAGGACTGTGAGCCCAAGCATGGATCCCCAGACCCAGGTTTTCACTGATTCCTTCTTTACATTGGCATAACCTAGGAAGAGGATTGCAGTAAGAACGAGGCTCTTTACGCCAATCTTTGCATGGTTGAGTTCTTCATCGGGATTAGCCTGGCTCCAGAATCCAACCATCACTATTCCTGCGACAAGTGCGAGAAGTCCGGCGTGAGTAATGCCAGGGCTTAGCTTTCGGGGGCTCTTCTGTACTTGCGACAAGAGCAGACCGAGGATTCCTAGGATGCTGACGATATGAATACCGAGTGCGATGTTAAATGCTGTCTTCATGTCTCCTAGTTTAGAGTGCACCTATGGAAATAAAGACACCGGCAGAGATCGGACCCGGTGAATTCTTTCCGGTAGTCGGCGTTGGCCCTCACCCCCAGCCATGGCCAACTGGCGATCAATATGACCCTGAGCTTCTTGCCAATGGCGATCGCAGAAATGTCTTAGACCACTATCGCTATTGGAGCGTTGCAGCCATTGTTGCCGACCTCAATACCAAGCGACATAAATTACAGATTGCTATTGAAAATTGGCAGCATGATCTCAATATTGGATCTGTTGTGCGAACCGCCAATGCATTTAATGTAAGTGCAGTTCACATTGTCGGAAAGCGAGATTGGAATAAGCGCGGTGCCATGGTGACAGACCGCTATCTCACTGTGATTCATCATCCAACAATCGCTGACTTTGCTCAATGGTGTGCTGATAATTCACTTCCGATTATCGGCATCGATAATGTCCCAACTTCTCGCAATCTTGAGGGATCGGCGCTACCTGAAAGTTGTGTACTTCTCTTTGGGCAAGAAGGCGCTGGAATGTCAGATGAGGGAATCGCAGTATGTGAAGTTCTTTATGCGATTGAGCAATATGGTTCGACACGATCTATGAATGCCTCTGCCGCAGGCGCTATTGCGATGTACCACTGGGCTTTGCAGCACCTACCAAGGAAGAGCTAACGCTTTAATCTAGTTGAGCGCTTCTTTCACCGAAGCTAGACGTCGTTCAATTTCATTTGCCTCTTCAATTCGCCCTAATTGGCGCATGACTTCAGCCATCTTTGTCTCAATCTCAATGATGAATTCAAAATCCTTGGCATCTTCATCAGCAGTAATTTGAAGTACGTTATCGAGGGTAGAGAGCCCGTCTTCTAGCTTTCCCAATAAAATCTCTGCGCGGCCAAATTCATAGAGCGCAAATGTTTCACGTCGATGGTCATGCCCTGTTTCAAATACATCGATCGCCTTTTGAGCAGCAGCGAGCGCTTTCTCGCCATCTCCGAGCTCGTTGTAGCAAGATGCAATCTTCTGATCGCAACGAGCAATATGGAGTACTTCTTTCTCTGCCTTAAAAGTCGCGCGCGCTTCTTGGAAGCAGATAATTGCTTCGTTGTAATTCTTAAGCTCGCGTTGTGCACAGCCAATGAGATGCATATCGTTTGCTGCACTGATGTTGTTTCCATCGACTAAGTGCTCCTGCGCGCACTCGTACATAATTTCAATTACTTTTTCATAATTTTTTGATGAGTACCACCACTCGCCCAATGTGCAGGCAAGTTCTAGCGCAATCGGTGATTTATTCTTGCGGAGAAGCTCAACGGCCTTTGACATGGCTGTGGCAGCTTCTTCCATGCGCTTGAGTTGATTGAGGTTGTAGCCAATCGCCGAATATGCCTGCGCCAGCCCTTCGCTCGGTGCGCTTGCGCCAAGCTCTGAATAAATATCGCGTGCCGTCTCAGCGAGCGCCAGAGCCTCGTCATATTGGCCGCGGGCAAAGATGCGAGCGCTGAGTTCGTAATAAGTATCGGCGCGTTCTTCGCCCGTGACCTCAGGGATTCGATCCCAGAGCATCTCTTCAGTCAGGATTTCATCGCCATTGTCATGATCGTCATTACTCATGTGGCACCCTCCTGTGAGCTGCTGTGTGAGCTGTTAATTGTCCGCACTCTAGACCTAACGCCCTATCGCGTGCGGTTATTTCCTCAATCTTGACCGGTCTCTCGAGTGGCATTGCGCGGGCCAATCCCCTACCCTTTCTACTTGCAAATCATTTGCATCTAGGCTGAGGAGGCCACCATGCATATTCCAGACGGCTTCATTGATCTCAAAACTTCGGCAGCCTTTGCCGCTATTGGGGCAGCAGGCGTAGGTGCCTCACTCAAAGGGGCTACCCGTCAGCTTTCAGAGAAGAGCGCTCCCCTTGCAGGGTTGACTGCGGTCTTCGTCTTCGCTGTCCAGATGCTCAACTTTCCTGTCGCCGCCGGAACTTCAGGCCACCTCTTAGGTGGAGTTCTCGCCGCTGTATTGGTCGGCCCTTATGCCGCCTCTCTCGTCATTACCGTAGTTCTGATCATTCAAGCTTTCCTCTTCGCAGACGGTGGGCTCACTGCTCTTGGTTTGAGTATTTTCAATATGTCGCTTGTAGGGGTCTGGGTTGGTTACGGAATCTTCCTTCTTGTGATGAAGGTGCTGCCAATGAAGAAGCCTTCTGTAGCTATTGCATCAGCAATCGGTGCCCTGATCTCTGTTCCGGCAGCAGCAACAGGTTTTGTTCTTCAATATGCAGTAGGTGCGACAGCAACTTATGAGACAAGTGCAGTATTAACAGCGATGGTAGGAACACATATTCTCATCGGAATCGGTGAAGCAGTCATTACTTTTCTTACTATCACTGCAGTTCTAGCAAGCCGATCAGATTTGGTCTTTGGCTTTAAGGGCAATGCTCACGAATTGGAGATTCGCTAATGGAAAAGGTTTCAAATAAGAAGTTCTACCTCGGTGGGCTATTGGTCTCACTAGTTCTCGCAGGTGTTGTCTCTTTCTATGCCTCATCACATCCTGATGGACTTGAGAAAGTTGCAGAAGAAATTGGCTTTATCGAGACCGCTAAAGATCCAGCGACCGCAGGTAGCGCTCTCGCCGATTACGGCTTAGCCGGAGTTGAGAATGAACGCGCATCTGTTGGAATCGCAGGAGTAATCGGAGTCGCAGCCACAGGTATTGTTGCAACGAGCTTCTTTATCTATCTTGGCAAGCGCAAGAAGCAGTAATTCGTGATGCGCGAGAGTGGTGAAGCAGCCCACGGTCACCACCACGGTCATGATGTAGGCGAGCGTCTATATATCCATCGCCACTCTCCGATTCACGATTTGCCACCACACCTAAAAATCCTCTCTTTCCTCACCTTTCTCATCATCTGTGTTGCTACCCCAATTCAAAACTATTGGGCATTTATCGGCTTTGGCCTCACCATTTCGACGCTCTTAGCAATTGCAAAGCTCCCGGTCTTTACAATCGCAAAACGCGCAACAATTGAGATTCCATTTGTCATCTTCGCTTTTCTCATGCCGTTCTTCTCTAAAGGTGAACGTTTTGAGATCTTCTTCTTCGAGATTTCCCGCCCTGGCGCAATCGCTGCTTTATCTATCATCACCAAGGGAACGCTCGGCGTACTCACTGCAATTCTGCTCTCTGGTTCAACGCCGGCGCGAGAGATATTGCGTGGATTTGAATTATTGAAGATGCCATCTCTCCTTGTTCAAATTATGACCTTCATGTTGCGCTATATGAATGTCATTACTGATGAGATGGAGCGTATGAAAGTCGCACGTTTGTCGCGAGGTTTTGAGGAGCGCGGAATCCGCGATTGGAAGTTTATTGCGGGCACTGCGGGCGCGCTCTTTATTCGATCATATGAACGTGGTGAAAGAGTTCATACCTCAATGATTGCTCGTGGGTATGGTGGAGAGCTTCCTAAGACTGAGTCTCCCGTCATCACCCGTTCAAATAAAATTCTCGCTGCAGGTATCCCACTTGGAGCACTGGTAATTTCAATGACAACAGGAGCACTCTTATGAGCACACCATCACTTGATATCTCAGGGCTTGCTTTCGCCTATCCAGATGGGAACCAAGCTCTCTTTGGGGTAAACCTCAAAGTTGAGAAGGGTGAGCGCGTTGCGCTACTTGGCCCTAACGGCGCCGGCAAGACAACACTTGTGATGCACCTCAATGGAATCCATGGCGCCCAGCGCGGTGAGGTTTTAATTGCAGGCACAAAGGTCGATGTCAGCGATAAAGAATCACTGATGAAGATTCGCTCACAGGTTGGAATAGTCTTTCAAGATCCAGATGACCAACTCTTTATGCCGACGGTCCGTGAAGATATCGCCTTCGGCCCCTACAACATGGGCTTTCGCGGTGCAGAGCTAGACCGGATTGTGAATGACGCCCTCGTGCAGGTAGGAATGCTCGACTTTGCAGATCGCGCGCCTCACCACCTCTCATTTGGTCAACGTCGACGCGTTGCTGTTGCCGGCGTATTAGCGATGAAGCCAGAGATTCTTGTTCTTGATGAGCCATCATCAAACCTAGATCCAGCAAGTCGACGAGAATTAGCAACGATTCTTAAGTCTCTTGACATCACAATCTTTATGGTGACCCATGATCTTCCATATGCACTTGAGCTATGTGAGCGCTCGGTCGTTCTTAGCGGTGGGTTAATAGCTGAAGATAGTCCAACCCGTGCGCTCTTAGCCGATGGCGAGAAGTTGGCGAAGTATCGCCTTGAACTTCCAGCAGGTTTTACCGTTTCTGCTTAGAGATACTTATTCGCTCTTGAGCGATCGCTGCACCCACAAGAACAACGAGTGCACCTAGCGGCTCATTCCAAGTGATGCGCTCTCCCAGAAAGATAATGCCGACAATCACCGCAACTACAGGCGTCAGGTAAGTAACGCTACTTGCAATCGCGCTACCGGCAATCTGCATCACCTTAAAGTTCCACATATATGCGAAGCCGCTACCAAAGACTCCGAGCGCAATCATTGATGCTACCGGCCCAGTAGGCAGCGTATTGATTGATATTCCGTCGACAAGATAGATGGGAGCTAAGGTAAAGCTGGCGAGAATTAACTGCTGCGCAACAATTGCCTCTGTCTTATATCCCAGTGGAATAACGAATTTTCTCGTGTATGGAAATGAGAATCCATAACATGTCACTGCCAATAACAAAATTCCTACTGCCCACCATGGATTATCTCCGAGGCCATTCCAGGCACCTAGAACTATTAATACTCCTGCAAATCCAATGAAGAGCCCGACTATCTGTCCACTCTTAGGTTTCTCTGATCGGTTCACGAGCAGAATCGCAATCAGTGTCATCAATGGAGTGACGGCGTTGATGATTCCGGCGAGGATTGATGTCACCTCGGTCTCTGCGAGTGCAAAGAAGATTCCTGGAAAGACATTGAGGAGCAATGAAACAACCCAGATATGAAAGTAGCTCTGTAGCCCGCGAGGGAGCTCAATTTTCTTATAACGCGCATAGGTGTAGAGCGTGGCTGCACCAAGGGCGCAACGAATGAAGGCGACTCCGATAGGAGAGAGAAACTCGAGACCACTTTTGATGAAGATAAATGAGCAGCCCCAGATAAATCCTACGATGAGATAGAGCGGTAGCCACGAACCAGTTTTCTTCACCTGGCGAAGATACTAGAGAAGAGCGAGCGCGAGAGCTTTCTTTGCTGCTTCTTTACGATCACTGACGCTCAGCGCTTGATAAATTCGCATAGTTTCGTGGCGAATCGTGCTGACGCTAAATCCAAGTTCAGTCGCAAGCTCGTGATTGGTTTTGCCTTCAACCATTCCACCCAAAATAGAGAGCTGACGTGCAGTCAATTGTGTAGCGCCGGTATCTTCGCGATCCGGTGAGCCTGGAGATAACTTCTGCCCCTGATGGTTGAGTGAGAGATAGAGTGAAATCGGTACTGCGTAATCGAGTACAACTTCTTCAACTTTCTCAATCTGAGTAACTGGCTCTGAGAAGCGAATTACTAGGTGTCCTTGAATCGCCCCACGATGGCGAAGTTGGAACATCAACAACTTCTTGTCATTAGACCAGTGGTTTGGATTACGTCCAAGTGCAATATCTGCAGCGTCGTGGTTCCATGAACGCCACTCTGCACTAGAGAAGGTCTTTCCCTTTTTTCCATCGTCGAAACCATATTCACCGGCAAAGGTGAGAGAGTCATCTGGGTTGAGTAGACCGATACGGGCGCAACATGCCTGAAGTGAGGCAAGGTGATCAAGCACGAGCGCGCGTGAAATTTCATCGGGGGTTGGGTGATAACTCAACCACTCGATAAAGCTACGTATCTCATTCATATTTGGAACCCTCTCAGATTGCTCTGACATGGATACCGTAGGGAAGACCCCGTTTTTATGCGCTCTGATAACCAGTTTTGACCAGTCAAATCCCGACTGGTCGCTAGATGGTCATATCAAATCTGAGCTGCCAGCGCCTTCAGCTGCTCGATATGGCCGGTGATATGGCCATCCGCCTGTATTACAAGATCCTCGAGCGTAACTGTGACCCCATCCTCGCGCACCATGGTGCGGGCCCAATGCTGGTCCTCAATAAGTGAGAGGGTCTCCAGGATGGTGGCGCGAATACCAACGATCGCCGC
>JBEGSV010000105.1:0-8110 GCA_041179685.1 Actinomycetota bacterium | reverse complement strand
ACCCAGAAGATGTTCGCAAGTTGGGAGTGGAGATCGCCACGGAGCTATCGCAGCAGCTCCTTGATGCCGGTGCCCCTGGTATTCATTTCTACACCATGAACACTTCAACAGCTACACGCGAAATTTTCGAAGGAATCAAAGGCAGAGGTAAATGAATCTCTTAGCGTTCAGAAAACGATGGAGCGAGCTCCATGGGGGAGTTGAGATTCAGGGTGTAATCAAAGGATGGCTCACAATCTCATTTGCGATTGCAAGAGTCCTTAATTTCTTTCGGATCACTCCTAATATTGTTACAACTGTTGGATTACTTGCATCAGTACTTATTTATTTTACCTCTTACACATCCCAACTCATTGCGCTTGTCATCTTCTCGCTGATTTGTGATGGTGTTGATGGCTCACTTGCAATATATGGTGATCGCACCAGCAAATTTGGTGAACTTTATGACTCTATCGCCGACCGACTATCTGAGGCGTTCTGGCTCATGGGCGCAACATTTGTTGGGGTTCCAGTCCGCTGGGCAATCGCAATCTGGGTTCTTGGTGCAACACAAGAGTATGCACGCGCCCGTTTAGCATCTTTGGGCTATACCGAGATCGGTGTCGTGACGCCAACAGAGCGCCCAGTACGCGCGATCTTTGTTATTGCAGTGACCCTGACTTTCTGGTTTGGCTATGACGTCGGCAAAGAAATTGCGATTGCCTTTACAGCGCTCTCAACTATCAGTGTGTTGATTGTGATGCGGATGGCACGTTCAATATTGCGTTAGCAACTATTTCAGCGCTTAAGCCAACGAGCGGCAAGCCACCACCAGGATGGGCAGAGCCTCCAACGAGATAGAGATTCTTAATGGGAGAGCGATTCTTGGCTCGCAAGAATGCGGCGCGAGGACCATTGCTTGATGTTCCATAGATAGATCCGCCAGGTGCATTTACTGAGTTCTGTAAATCAAGTGGTGTGCGGATCTCTAGCAGGTCTAGCCGCTCGCGGATCGGAATGCCTTGTGCCTCAATCTGATCGATGATTGTGTGAGCATATTTCTGTGCGAAATCTGAATCGCTCCAATCGAAACCCTCTGCACTATCTTCGCTGTGACGTGGTGCATTTACCAAGATAAAGAGCGCTTCATGACCTTCACTCTTCACCATAGTTGGATCATGAGGAGCGCATATATAAATTGTGGGCTTCTCAACTGGGGTCTTTGTGGTGAAGATAGATTCAAACTCTGCATCGTAATCTTCCGGAAACAAAATTGTGTGATGCGAAAGTTTTGGCGCACCACTTGGTCGCAAACCGAGCAATAGAGAGAAACCGGCGAGTGAAGGCTCTAACTTTGATTGAGCTTTTCTAATTCTCTTGACCTTACGAGTATTTGCAGTAATCAGCCTGTTATAGGTAAAGCCAGCATCGGCATTGGAGATGACGATATCAGCAGGAATATCTCGACCATCTGCGAGGGTAATTCCTGCCGCCTTACCGCGCTTGAGATCGATTGTCGAGACAGGTGAGTTGAGGTGGATTGTGACACCAACTTTTTCGCAACGCTGAGCAATATGCTCAGACAAAGTACCGATGCCACCCTTTATATGCCAGGCGCCGAAGGCCTCTTCGATAAAGGCGATTGTCGAGAGAACGGCTGGTGCTTTTCGTGGATCAGAGCCGCTATAGGTTGCATAGCGATCCATAATCTTTGCCAGATATGGATTAGTTAGTCCGAAGTCACGAAGAGTCGCACGGGGTGCGATGATGCGAAGATCTCGAAATATATTGCGACGCTTTAAGAGCGAAAGCGGGCTCTTGAGCTCTGATTCAATAAATGGTTCGCGAGAGACATCCCACATCCGTTCTGCGCGATTGAGGACTGCATCCCACTGTGCTGCAGAATCTTCACCGAAAGATTCGGTGATCGCTTCGAGCGTTTTCTTGCGCGAAAGATTGGTGAATTCGACTGACTTGCCATCATGGAAGCGGTAATCGAAAGATGGATTGACCTCTTCTAGCTCGAGAATCTGTCCCATGTGCTTGCCTGTGCGTTGAAAGAAATCACGATAGACCGCTGGAATCGTCAGGAGTGATGGGCCAGTATCAAATGCGTAGCGGCCAATCCATTCGGTGCGACATTTGCCGCCAGTGCGATCAGATGCTTCATAGATAGAAACGCTATGTCCAGCGCGAGCCAAGCGCGCTGCTGCACACATGCCGCCGATTCCCGCACCGATAACAATGATTTCTTTGGGCTCTTTAACCTTGCCGACCTGTCCGGTCATACGGTGCGCCCCTTCCATTGAGTCTTTCCGCGATTACTCCATGAGAAGTAAAGCAGATAGATAAATGCAATCACTGATGCGGGATGGAGAAATGAGTCACGAATTCGAGATTGTGAAGAAATGGCACTGATAATGCGAGTACCAATAATTGAAGTCAGTGCGGCGATTGCTAGAAGGTCACCATCAAGGGCGTATATGAGCGGAGTAATGGTTGTAGCTGCCATGAAGAGTGCAGCGACGAGAGAGCCCGGCAGAGAGCCAAATGCTCGATGGAGAGATTTTCCATATCCTGCGCGAAGTTCTGAAAATGATGAGTACATCCGGGTCGATGCGATGGAAGAGCCGTCAATGACAGCGCCTTTAAAGCCGCCATCGACAAATGCCCGGCCGAGTTCGATATCGTCGAGGACATGTGTTGCCACAGCAGTAAATCCACCAATTGCCCGTAACGATTCTGCTTCCATGGCCAGAAATTGCCCGTTGCAGACCACAGTGGATTTCATCGGAAATTTCTCAGCACCTCTAAGAATTAAAGTGCTCATCCACGACCATTGGAGAAGCGGTTGGATCAACCGTTCCGACCAGGTGAGTGCAATCTGACGAGGATAAGGGGATACGAAATCAAGAGAGTGTTCTTTGAGAGTGGCGACTGCCTGCGCGATAGCGCTTGGAGTAAATGAGACATCAGCATCAACTGAAACTACAAAATCAGCATCGTGTGCATATTTGGATTGATAACCAGCATGAAGCGCACTGACCTTGCCGATCCAGCCAATGGGCGGTGGAGGAGCTTGAATGACAGCAACTCGATCTGATTGATGTGCGAGAGCAATATCTAACGTTCCATCGTCAGAGCTGTCATCAATGACAAGGACCGTGAAATGTGGCAAACCAATTTGTCCAGCGAGTTCAGAAATTACTCGTTCCGCGTTCTCTGCCTCATTGCGCATGGGTAGAAGTACGAGAACAGATTCTGTTATCTCCTGATCGCTCTTTGGCTTTCGAATGGTGGCGAAGTTAATGAGTGCGAGAGCAAGGAGCAGAGAGTTGAGGAGGAAGATGGAGAAGATCATTGAATTTAAGCTTCGCCGAGCCAATTCTTATAGATAAAGGGCGTTGCAAATGCGCCAAAGAAGGCAGCTCCCAAGAACGCTAAACCAGGGCGATCAAAGAAGAAGAGATTGCCGATAAATCCCGAGAAGAGAACCCAGGTGAGGAGAATCGTTACAGCGCGAAGACTCGCGCTCTCTTTCCGTCGCTCGAAAGGAAGTACGAGATTACAAAAAGCGACAATTGCACACCCAGCAAGTAGCCAGCCAAAGAAGTTAGAGAGCGGAACATCTGGCACGAAAGGGACATGTGCCCCATCTACTACCCATGTCCATCGTCCTGCTGCAACCATTTGCGGATCAAGAAAGAGATCCCAGCCGGCCAAGAGAGCGCCACCGTAGATGAATGTCCACTTCGGTGTCACTCGACGAGCAGCGACGAGTGCAGGATGCACCATCATCACCCAAGCAAAGGGAACAACGAGTGGAACGCCTGCAATTGCGATACCAAGAGTTGGACTGTATTCATAAACGCCAAAGGGCCAACCGCTATGGACGCCGAGAAGTTCAATAAAATATCCAAAGAGCGCAACTATCACGAGATAGCGCCACGCATATCTAAATCCATAAGAGAGATATGCGTGGAGAACCATCGTCGTTGCACCTACAAGAACAGTTGCGATGGTGATTACTCGAAGCAGCTCACCATTAGTCAGTGGGTAAGCCATTTGAAGAAGAATGAGGAGAGCTAACGTTGCGCCAAGAGAGATTCGAGCGCGCTGGGAGATTCCGTGGCGGCGCCTACGAGGGGTGTAATGCCTAATGGACATGGGGGAAGTCTGCCGTATTAATGAGGTCAAAGCGGGCAAAGAGTTCTTCGCTATACCAATCAAATCGCTTCGTATCCTCAATTACCGCACGATGAGGAGCGTTCTTGTATGCGAAATCACGGAGCGCTTGGGCCGATTCCCATAGTGAGAAGGTCCCTTGTAGGCCGATAGGCGCCTCCCCAATACCGATAGAGAAGATGAGTCCAGGGGATTGATGGAGATCAACCACGACTGGAGGTATGGAACGCCAAAATCGAAGTGATTGCGACCATTTCAATCTTGCTCGCGTGATGGCTATAACAGGCCCGCCCCCATGCTTCTTTCCAGATATTTCGAAAGGTTCGCGCTTGGACCATTTTCCGTGAGAAGAAATTGGTTCAAGTAGATACTTATCAACTGCGAGCGAACGTTTGCTCCAGCGCTTAATGAAGCGAGAACTATCAATAAGATCGAGATTATCTGCAACAAAGAGAATGGCCCACTGCTTCAAATCAGCATCGGTCGGAGTGAATGTCTTGCCGGTGCCAGTGCCCATCAGCTTAGCGAAGGAGACACCTTGCATTCTTCTAGCAGTACGACGACCAATCGCCATCTGAAGAAAGGCAAATGGGATTGCGCTCTTCTTTACCGTGAAGATATAAATAACAGTCTTCATTGTATGAATTTCATCGCTGATGGAGTGAGTGAGTAATAGGCCCACTTTCCCCGCTGGGTGCGCTCAAGCAATCCTGCATCCACTAAGAGTTTGAGGTGATGGCTCACAGTGCTTTGAGAGAGACCAGTATCTGGCGTGAGATCGCAGACACATGCTTCAGAGTCACCACTTGCCGCCACTGCCATCACAAGATTGAGGCGCGTTGGATCACCGAGCGCCTTAAATTGCTCTGCCATAGCCACAATAGCTTTGGGAGACTTGCTCACGTTTAGCATTTTCGCCACGCCACTAGCATACATTGACAATCTTCGATATGAGAGTACTCTAAACATATCGATAATCTTCGATGTGAAGGAGTAAGAAAATGGTAGATGTAGTCATTGAAAGCAAAGATGTTTGTTGCACAGAGGAAGAAGCCGCTAGCGGAGCATGCTGCGGCGCAGATTCAGGAAAGTGCTGTTAACAAATGTCTATTTCAGTAAACCTATCCAGTCGAGAGAGTAAAAAGAGAAGCTTTTTGAAGCTGCTGGGGCTCTCGGCTGGGTGGTTTACTGCCTATCGACTCAATAATCGTATTTGGGATTGGCTACTCTTTAATTTTGCAGATTTAGACCCCGAGTCAAAGTTTACTCAAGCGGTCCACTTCTTCATTTTTGATTCGATCAAGATCGCCCTATTGCTCATTGGAATCACATTCCTAGTCACATTTCTGCGAACCTTCATCACAATCGAGAGGACTCGGTCATTTCTCGGTGGTAGACGTCAGGGTGTAGGAAATGCCATCGCTGCATCAGCTGGAGTATTGACACCCTTCTGCTCATGTAGCGCGGTCCCCGTATTTATGGGATTTCTCGGAGCCGGCATTCCAATCGGCGTTACCTTGAGCTTTTTGATTGCAAGCCCGCTCGTTAATGAGATTGCAGTTGGGCTTCTTTTTTCTTTATTTGGATGGAAGATTGCAGCTCTGTACCTGCTCTCCGGTTTGGCGATTGCCATAACTGCGGGTTTTATTCTTGGAAAAATGAAGGTCGAACGATGGGTAGAGCCCTTCATATACGCAAATAAAGTAAATGCTAATGCCGATTTTTCATCACCTCTATATGCGCTTCAAGATCGCATTCGGATGGCAGGGGAAGAATCAATCGCCATTCTTAAAAAGATATGGCCATATCTTCTCGTCGGCATAGCGGTGGGCGCAGTGATTCACGGCTGGGCACCGACTGAATTTTTTGCAAAGTATGCAGGTGAAGGAAATCCATTCGCCGTCATCATCGCGGTGCTAGCCGGCATTCCACTTTATTCAAGTGCTGCCGGGGTAATGCCAATAGTCCAAGCGCTCCACGATAAAGGCCTACCTATGGGCACTTTACTTGCCTTTATGATGGCGGTTGTCGCATTGAGCTTGCCCGAGATAATTTTGCTCCGCCGCGTGCTTTTGCCGAAATTACTAATTACATATCTCCTTGTTGTGGGATCGGGAATTATTTTTGTTGGTTATCTCTTTAATGCAATTCTTTAGGAGCAGAAATGGAAGTTAAAGTTTTAGGACCAGGCTGTAAGAACTGTGTCACTCTCGACCGAATCACCCGAGAGGTAATCGCCGAAATGGGCATTGAGGCAACTTTTGAAAAAGTTGAAGATTATGCAGCAATCTCATCATTTGGAGTGATGAGCACTCCGGCCTTAGTTATTGACGGCAAGGTTATTCTTAGTGGACGAGTGCCAACAGCTCGCCACCTTCGAGAAATTCTAGAATCTCTCTAGCCGAGCATTATTGAGAATTATTCTCAATGAGATCCCATTTATTGCCGAACTTATCTTTAAAGACTACAACCTGACCAAAGACCTCTTGCCGTGGAGTTTCGGTGAACTCAATTCCTTGTGTGAGATATCGCTGATAAGTCTCTGCGAAATTATCGGTATAGAGAAAGAATCCAACCCTCCCACCGGTGGAGTTCCCAATCGCCGCTCTTTGCTGAGCGTTTGATGCCTTCGCTACGAGGATTTGTGCCCCCTGCGTACTAGGTGCAATAACAACCCAGCGCTTCTCTGGAGTTAATTGAGAATCTTCAATTAAAGTGAATCCAAGATCATCTACATAATGCGCAATCGCAGAATCGTAGTCATCGACAACAATTGCAATCATGCCCAAGGTGGTTGACATTAATCGCCGACCTTCATTGACGTGGCCTCGGTTGATTTAATCAATTCAGAGAAGCTAGTTGGAAAGACTCCATGAGGATGGCCGGCCGCAGCCCAGATAACGGGATAATCGTTGAGCGCCTCATCGATCAAGGTGATATCTGGCTTATTGATCCAGCCAAGCGGACTGACACCGCCAATTGAAAAACCGGAGAACTCCTTAACAAAATTGGCATCAACTCGACCGAGCTCTGAGTAACCAAGATTGCGGGCAACGAGATCGGTATCGACTCGGTGGCGACCGCTTGTGATAATCAGCAGCACTTCATCATCTGGAGTTTGAAAGATCAAAGATGAGGCAATCTGACCGACTTCAATTCCAAGGGCTGAGGCGGCATCCTGTGCGGTACGAGCTGTCTCACCAAGAACGGTGATGGGACCAGCAATTGAGAGTTCTGCCATGGCGGCAGCAACTCGTTTTACAGCCGACTTCTCAAGGATGTGCTCCATAAGAGAGAAGGTTAGGGGATAGGTTTCGGTAATGACCACAGCATTTGCGCGAGGCATCAAAGCTCGAAACTCACTGTGGGCCTCATTCTTTATTATGGGAATCGCCTCGATGGCATGGGTCGCACGAATCCCTGAGATTAAAGATGCCGTGGGCGTGAGCAATGGTGAATTTGGCTTTGTCTTCATCGGCGCCACGCTCGGATCGGTGCTCGGTGCGCAGATAGCAGGTCGAGCAATACATACATTTGGCTCTCGTCCCGTCATCAATCTCTCATCGTTCTTGCTTCCAGCTGGCCTCATTGCGATGGCTTACTCGGCAACAGCGATGCAACTCTTCTTTGCGTTGATGTTGATGGGATTTGGGTATGCACTGACAGATATGTCGGTTAATACCCAGGCGGTAGTAGTAGAAAAGATTCTCAATCAAAAGTGGATGTCATCTTTTCATGGCATGTGGAGCCTTGGCTCATTTGTGACAACAGTTTTCGGCGGAGTTATGATTTCTATTCTCACTCCGAAAGAGAATCTCATTGTCGTTGCAGTAATTTCTTTCATAGCATTTATCCCAGCAAATATTTTTCTCTTATCTCCGCATGAGGATGAACATGCCGGCGATGGTTCTGAAGTTACCGAGGCGAAGATTCCATTCTTCGGAAA
>JBEGSV010000104.1:0-4757 GCA_041179685.1 Actinomycetota bacterium | reverse complement strand
CGTGAATGATCAGCCATGGTGATTTCAGAGCGGGAACAAGTGGCGCGCTATCACGATAGAGCAAGGTGATTGCTGTTCCTAACGTAAGCAGTACGCCAAATGAGATGAAGAGACCAAGCCATCGAAGATCGTATTTACGGAGCGCCGCCAAGTAGGCCAATGAAAATGCAAATGCACCAGTAATTGAGAACTCATACATATTTCCCCATGGCACATGGCCATTTGCAATACCACGCGCAATCAGACCAGCGAGAAGAAGCAATGTGCCAAGAGCCATAAAAGCTGTCGCGAGGCGAGCAGCCTTCTCGGTTCGCTTGTAATCAAGAGTCTTATTGAGCAGGTTTCCATCTGTTGCATCAGCGCTCTTTGGTGCACGGACAGCAAATGCCGTCTCAAATGCATGGGCTAAGAATGAGAGAGTGAAGAGCGCCATGGCGGCGTAAACAAAGTTATTGGATGCATATGCCCACGAAGTGTTCATTTACCTCTTCACGCTTTCTACGAATCGAATGATTTCCTCTTCCAGCCCAGGAGCATTGTTCTTTGCTAAGCCAGCAACTTCAACTTGAGAGGCTGTGACTCTAATCCAGATTCTTCTACGGCGACCATAGAGCGATGAGAGCAGCCCTAAAATTGCGAAGATTGCACCGAAGAGCGCAAATCCCTTGCCCCGATCATCGACTATCTGAAGATTGATCCAAGGAGTTACACCCTCGAGCGTGATTGTTCCTCCCTGATAATCAAAGCTTTCTCCGATTCCCACCGATCCCAGACCGAGATTTGTCATCTTCTCAGTATCGATTCGATAGACCGATTGCGGGATTCCTGAATCCAACCCGAGATCCCCGCCCCAGACCGAGAAGAGCATGCGCGGATTAAGGAGCTCTGGATAGATCGAAACTCCCCCCATTCCCTCAATTCGCTCATAAGTTGGCAAGAAAGTTGAGACAAAACCAACTGGAGGAGTTGCATCAGGAACTTTGATTGCACCGATTGAGCGAAGATTTCCATCCTGTGGCAAGAACGTTACTGGTCCTTGGAATGCAACATTTCCAAGAGAATCTCGCACTGTGACTATCGGCGAATAGCCGTTTGCCTGAAGATAAACACGAGTACTGCCGAAGGTCAACGGAGAATTAACCTTCATTACCTGCTTCTTAATCTCACCATCCACACTAGTTGTGACATATGCGGTGTAATCCTGTGGTGCATTTGTCTTTGGGTCATATTTAGCAACAAATTTATCTACCGTGATTGTGAATTGGCCAAGATCTGACTCTTTAGTTAATTTTCCTAGTCGAAGATTGTCATAACTCGTCGCCACATTTACAAAACGCTCACCGGTATTGACGATTGCCTCGCCTTGCAGACCAAAGAGTGAACCAAAACTTATTCCGATTAAGATCAAAATGAGCGAGAGATGGAACAACAAATTTCCCGTCTCGCGCAGATAACCTTTCTCAGCTGAGATTGAATCTTCGCTCGTACGAACTCGGAAGCGATTCTTCTTAAACCACTCAGCTGCGTCCTTAAGGGTTTCTGGATTTACTGTAAATGTAGTGAAGTGTTCGAGACGACTTAAGTTTCGTGGTGTTGCCGGTGGTTGCGCACGCATTGCATGGAAGTGCTCAAGGGTGCGAGGAAGTACGCAGCCAATGAGAGAGATGAAGAGCAAGATATAAATTGCACTAAACCAAGGGGAGCCGTAGACATCAAAGAGGTAGAAACGGTCGTACCAGAGTGACAGAGATGGGTTTTGATCGAAGAAGTTTCTTACCCCGATTGGATTACTTGTTCGCTGCGGAACAAGCGAGCCTGGCACTGCGGCAACACCCAGCATCATCAAGAGAATGAGCGCTGTACGCATACTTGTTAATTGGCGCCAGGCAAAGCGAGCCAGCCCAATCAGACCTAGCTCTGGCAGATCGATGTTCTTGCTCATCAAATCACCGGCACAAACTCTGAGATAAGTGATCGCAGATTGATCATGAGATCCGACCAGAGACCGGTCAGTTGCGCAATGCCGATCAAGATAAGGAGTACTCCCCCAACCTTACTAATGAGAGCGCCATTCTTGAGGAAGTATGTTCGAATCTTTCTGCTGCGGTCGAGATAGAGCCCAGAGAGAATAAAGGGCAGACCTAAACCAATTCCATATCCGATTGAGAGAATCGCACCTCGGATTGCACTTGATTCGTTAAAGGCCAAGGTTTGAACTGTTGCTAATGCAGGACCAATACAAGGTGTCCATCCAACTCCAAAGAGAATTCCTAGGAGCGGCGCTCCAGCAATCCCGCCGGTTGTTGAAATCTTGGGAGCGATTGTTGGCGCAAAGGGAAATAGCCCCAAGAAGATTGCGCCCATTGCGATAGTAAAGGCTCCAAGTACTTTGGTGATGAGATCTTCATTTGCAGCAATCTGGCTACCGAGGCCACCAAATGCAAGACCATATGAGGCGAAGACAAAAGTAAAACCCAGTACAAAGAGAGTCGAACCGAGTAGGACTTTTCCTCGTGAGTTCGAGAAGCCAGTTGCATAGGCAATATAGCCAGGCACCAAAGGCAGAACGCATGGTGAGAGAAATGAGATTAGCCCCGCTAAGAGCGCAATGGGTAGAGCGGCAATTAGCGTTCCGCCCAATAACTGTTCGACTACGAAGTTACTCATTCTGACTTTATCTTCTCAATGAGTTCTGAGAGTGAGGCGATCGTGACTACTCCAGAGATACGCCCAGCCACCATTCCTTCTTTATCTAAAACCAATGTGGTTGGAATTGCATTGGCTGGCAATGATTTGCTGAAGCCAATCAACACTGAATCATCGATAAGGGTGGGATATGGGCTCTTATATTTACGTACAAATGCCTCTGCATTTACCGGATTATCGCGAGTCAATATTCCGACAAAGTTAACTTCTGGATATTTCTTCGTTAGCGCGGCAAGTGTCGGTTCTTCTGCCCGACATGGCGAACACCAAGAAGCCCAGACATTGACGACAGCGAGAGCGCCTTTAGGTAATGTGTAATCGGTGCCAAGCAACGTCATTCCAGAGAGAGCAGGCGCTTCCACTCTCTTATTGATTTCAATATAAGTGGTTAAGCCATTTCCAGCGACAAAACTCTCTTCCGCAGAACTTGTTCCCGAACTGCCACATCCAGATAGAAGCAGCAGTGCAGCAAGTGCTAGAGCTACCTTCTTCATCGTGAGACCTTACTTCTGTGGAAGTAAGTGGCCAGCCGGCTCTGAGTAGGAAGTTCCGGTAATAAGACCATCATCATCGAAGTGAATACTTGTGACAGAGGCCAAGGTGCATTCGCGCTTGCGCGGGTCATGAATCAAACGGCGACCTTCGACCGCGCTTCGTAAGATCCAGATAGGAAGTTGGTGAGAGACGACAATCGCATCCTTATCGCCGGCAGCTTTCTTGGCATCAAAGACAGCAGCAAGCATGCGATTAATCTGCTCTTCATATGGTTCACCCCATGATGGTTTCCATGGGTTATATAAGTGCTTCCATGCTGATGGGTGCTTGAGCACGCCATCCCCAATGCCAAACGGCTTTCCTTCAAATACATTGGCAGCTTCGATGAGACGTTCATCTGTCTGAATATCGATCGAGTGCGCCTTAGCAATAGGCGCTGCAGTTTCTTGTGCGCGCTGAAGCGGTGAGACATGGAGGGCGCCAAGATTGAATGACTTTGACCACTCACCAAGAGCTGTTGCCATCTCTTGTCCACGAGCGGATAAACGCCAACCTGGCTGGCGGCCATAGAGAATCTTCTGTGGATTCTCGACCTCGCCATGACGAACTACATGCACCGTTGAACTCATGGGATAAGCATAAAGGCGAAGTCGCAGCCCTTTCTCTCTCAGCAATCGCTAAGGTAGTGACATGGCGCTCAAACCCACTCGTGCTGCCTTCTTTGATGTAGATAACACCCTGGTTCGTGGCTCCACTCTCTATTTCTTGGGCCGTGGCATGTACCAACGTGGATATTTCACAAAGGCGGATATCTCACGCTTTGTCGTCGCCAACCTTCGTTTCCGTATGACCGGAATGGAGAAGCAAGAAGTCATCGAACGTTTCCAGAAAGCTGCTACTGACTTTGTCGGCGGGCATAAGGTGAGCGACATTCTGAAGTTAGGTGAAGAGATTTACGACGAATATGTCTCGCCAAAACTCTGGGAACGTACTTGTGAAATTGCAAGAGAGCATCTCGCTAAAGGTGAGTCAGTCTGGCTAGTTACTGCTGCACCACAAGATATGGCTGAGATTATTGCGACTCGTCTCGGTTTTACCGGGGCTGTTGGAAGTAAAGTTATTAAGAAAGATGGAATCTATACCGGCGAGCTTGATGGAAAGTTATTGCACGGATCAGAGAAGGCTGCAGCAATCCGTGCGCTGGCCGAAGAACATGGATATGACCTCAATAAGTGTTACTCATACTCAGATAGCCATAACGATCTCCCGCTTCTCACTGCAGTGGGATATCCATCTGCAATAAATCCAGATGCAATCTTGCGAATTAAAGCTCTCGCTGAAGGATGGCCGATTCATGATTTCCGTCGCGCGCGATTAATCAATCGCCTCCTAGGTCCTGCGGTCAGCCGCCTTGCTGCCGTCGCCACCATGCTCGTTCCACGCAAGCGACGCTGACTCAATTCGCGCCAGCACCGCCTAGCCCGCTAATGTAGGCAGGTTATGGAAATTCGCTCTTACGCCGACTATCTGCGCTCACTCGATGATGCCGCATTACT